>JACMOG010000563.1 GCA_014378125.1 Vitreoscilla sp.
GACGGCCGCCTCGCCGCGGCGCCGGCGGAACTGCGCGAGGTGCTGGGCATCGCGACGGCCGTGGCGCGCGGCAGCGGCGGGGGGTTCGACGCCACCGTGCAGCCGCTGTGGACCGCCTTCGCCGATGCGCAACGCGCGGGCCGGCTGCCCACGCCCGCGGAGGTGGAGGCCGCGCGATCGCGCGTCGACTGGCGCGCACTGTCGGTCGATGCGAGCGGCGACGTGCGCCTGGCGCGTGTCGGCATGGGCGTCACGCTCAACGGCATCGCGCAGGGCTACGCCGCCGATCGCGTGCGCGCGGTGCTCGAGCGCCACGGCGTGCGCCATGCGCTCGTCGATGCCGGCGAGTTCGCGTCGGTGGGCCACGACCCGGCCGGCGATCGCTGGACGCTGGGCATCGCCGATCCCCGGGTGCAGGGTCGGCTGCACGCGCGGCTGTTCGCCGACGGACGCTGCGTGGCCACGTCGGGCGACGACCAGACCGCGTTCTCGGCGGATCACCGCCACCATCACATCTTCGACCCGCGCACCGGGTGGTCGCCGGCCGACATGGCCGGCGTGACCGTGGCCGCGCGCACCGGCGCGCTGGCCGACGCGCTCACCAAGGTGCTGTTCGTGGGCGGCCCGGCACAGGCCAGGGGCCTCGCCCGGCAGTGGCAGGTGGACGCGTTGTGGGTGGACAAGAAGGGCCGCTGGCAGGCCACGCCGGGCCTCTCGCTCGCGCCCGCCTGAGCACGCGCGCGGGTGCCCGTACGGACGCACGTGTGACGCGCTGCCACGCGGCGTGCCAACGCACGCGGGCGCAGTGTTCCGCCCTGTAGCACTCGGCCGCGAAAGAACGGGGAAACCCGCAGCGAAAAGGCCTTCCGCGGTGCCCGGACGCGTGGCACGGACATTGCGCTTCCAGACCTCGACGACCCCGCTGCCGCGGAGCGTCGCACCGCGAATCCAACGAGGAGACATCCATGCAATCCAGACTTCCGTCCCTGATCGTCGCAGCGGGCCTGACCGCCGCCATTGCCAGCGCCTTTGCCGCCGGCGTCACCGACCAGATGATCCAGGCCGCGGACACGTCCAGCGGCAACGTGCTCACCTGGGGCCTGACCACGCAGGGCCAGCGCTACTCGCCGCTCAAGCAGGTGAACACCTCGACGGTGGGCAAGCTGGTGCCGGTCTGGGCGTTCTCGTTCGGCGGCGAGAAGCAGCGTGGCCAGGAGTCGCAGCCGGTGATCTACAACGGCCGCATGTTCGTCACCGGCTCGTACTCGCGCATCTTCGCGCTCGACGCCGCTACCGGCAAGAAGCTGTGGAAGTACGAGCACCGCCTGCCCGAGGGCATCATGCCCTGCTGCGACGTGGTCAACCGCGGCGCCGCGCTGTTCGACAACCTGGTGATCTTCGCCACGCTCGACGCGCAGCTCGTCGCACTGGACCAGGCCACCGGCGACGTCGTCTGGAAGGTCAAGATCGACGACTACGCCGCCGGGTATTCAGCCTCGGCGGCGCCGTTGATCGCGCAGGGCCTGCTGCTGACCGGGGTGTCGGGTGGCGAGTTCGGCGTGGTCGGCCGCGTGGAGGCACGTGATCCGCGCACCGGCAAGATGGTGTGGTCGCGCCCCACCGTGGAAGGTCACATGGGCTACACCTACGACCCGGACGGCACCAGGCACGAGAACGGCATCAGCGGCACGCTGAACCAGACCTGGCCGGGCGACCTGTGGAAGACCGGCGGCGCGGCCACCTGGCTGGGCGGCACCTACGACGCCAAGACCGGCCTGGCCTACTTCGGCACCGGCAACCCGTCGCCTTGGAACAGCCACATGCGTCCCGGTGACAACCTGTTCTCCGCATCGACGCTGGGCATCGACGTGAAGACCGGCCAGATCAAGTGGCACTACCAGACCACGCCCAACGACGGCTGGGACTTCGACGGCGTCAACGAGTTCGTCACCTTCGACATGGACGGCCGGCGGGTGGGCGGCAAGGCCGACCGCAACGGCTTCTTCTACGTGATCGACGCCAACGATGGCAAGCTCATCAACGCGTTCCCGTTCGTCAAGAAGATCACCTGGGCCACCAGCATCGACCTGAAGACCGGCCGCCCGAACTACAACGAGGCGAGCCGACCGGGCGACCCGACCGGCAGCACCGACGGCAAGAAGGGCAAGTCCATCTTCAACGCGCCCAGCTTCCTGGGCGGCAAGAACCAGATGCCGATGGCCTACAGCCCCGACACCAAGCTGTTCTACGTGCCGTCCAACGAATGGGGCATGGAGATCTGGAACGAACCGGTCGCCTACAAGAAGGGCGCCGCCTACCTGGGCGCCGGCTTCACCATCAAGACGCTCAACGACGACTACATCGGCTCGCTGCGCGCCATCGACCCGAAGACCGGCAAGATGGTGTGGGAGGTGAAGGACACCGCGCCGCTGTGGGGTGGCGTGCTCACCACCGGTGGTAACCTGGTGTTCTGGGGAACCCCCGAGGGGTACCTGAAGGCGGCCGACGCGAAGACCGGCAAGGTGCTGTGGCAGTTCCAGACGGGCTCCGGCGTCGTCGCCCCTCCCATCACCTGGATCCAGGACGGCGAGCAGTACGTGAGCGTCGTGTCCGGCTGGGGCGGCGCGGTGCCGCTGTGGGGCGGCGAGGTGGCCAAGAAGGTCAACATGCTGGAGCAGGGCGGCATGGTGTGGGTCTTCAAGATCCCCAAGGCCGGCGGCGTGCCCGCGCCGAAGCAGGCGGCGGCCGAGGCGCCGGCCACGGTGGCCAAGGCCAACTGATTCCGGAGACAACGACGACGAGAGGCCTCCCCCGCGGCGCGGCGGGAGGCTCACCACGGAGAAACCCCATGACCGAATCCAACCGCCGCATCTTCATCGCGCGCTCGCTCGCCGCGGGATGCGCCATCGCCGCTTCGACGGCGTCCCGTCGCGCGCTGGCCGCGGGCCACGTCGAAGAGACCGACGACGTCGCCGTCGCGCTCGGCTACAGGCACGACACCAAGCTGGTCGACCAGAAGAAGTATCCCACCCACGCCGCGGAGCAGCAATGCAGCGGCTGCTCGTTCTTCCAGGGCGCGCCCGCCGACGCCTGGGCCGGCTGCGCCATGTTCGGCCGCAAGCAGGTCGCGGCCACCGGCTGGTGCAGTGCCTGGGCGAAGAAGCCGGGCTGACCTGATGCGCAGGCGTCATCCTTCCGCGCGGATGCTGGCCGTGCCGCTTTGCCTCGCCTGCGCGTTCGCGCAGGCCGACGATGCGCCGGCCGTCGTCGCGCTGCAGTCCGTCGTCGTGGTAGGCACCACCATCCTCCCCGGCCAGGGCGTGCCACTGAGCGAAGTGCCGTCCAACGTGCAGACGCTGCAGGGCGCGGCCTTGAAGGGTCCGCGCGCCTCGACGCTGGCCCAGGCGCTCGACCAGGGCGTGGGCAGCGTCAACGTCAACGACACGTCGGGCAACGCGTTCCAGCTCGACGTCAACTTCCGGGGCTTCACCGCGTCGCCCGCGCTGGGCACGCCGCAGGGGTTGTCGGTGTTCCTGGACGGCGTGCGCGTGAACGAGGTGTTCGGCGACACCGTCAACTGGGACCTGATCCCCGAAGGCGCGATCGCCAGGATCGCCGTCGTGCCCGGATCCAATCCCGTGTTCGGCCTGAACACGCTGGGCGGCGCGCTGAGCGTCACCACGCGCGACGGCTTCGACGAGAGCGGCGGCGAGGTGCGCGCCTGGGGTGGCCAGTGGGGCCGCAAGGCCGTCGACTTCGAGGGCGGCGTGCATGACGCCCACCTCGCCGCGTTCGTGGCCGGCAACGTGCTGCACGAGGACGGCTGGGGCGACAACGACCCGAGCCGCGTCGGGCAGCTCTTCGCCAAGGTGGGCTGGCGCGCCGACCACGACCGTGCCGACCTGAGCCTGTCGCTGGCCAACACGCGCCTCGAGGGCAACCAGACCTTGCCGGTTACCTGGCTGTCCGACTACCGCGCAGCGTATTCGTGGCCCGACTTCCAGTCGAACCGCCTCGTGTTCGTCAACGCGAACGCGAGCCATCGCTTCGACGCCGACCTGCTGGTGGAGGGCAACGCGTTCCATCGCCAGCTGAAGACGTTCGTCTTCAACAGCAACGTCAACGACGACTTCGATCCGACGCGGGCGGTGGGCGACGGCAACCAGCCCACCGGCAACGCGATCAACGACGTTGCGCAGTCGCGTTCGGGCGCGTCGATGCAGCTCACCTCGGCCACCGCGGTGGCCGGCCACGCCAACCACCTGAGCGCCGGCGCGAGCTTCGAGAGCGGCTTCACGGCGTTCACGCAGTCCAGCCAGGAGGCGGGTTCGTCGCGCGACACCACGTCCGACAAGCCCGTGTCCCTCGACACCTCGCTGCACGCGCGCGCCTCGGTGGCCGGGTTGTTCGCCACCGACACGTTGGGGCTGGGCGCGAAGACCTTTCTCAACCTGGCCGGGCGCTACAACGTCGCCCACGTCGATCTCTCCGACCGGCTCGGCATCGCGCTGAATGGCCGCCACACCTTCCGCCGCTTCAATCCCTCGGTGGGCCTGACGACCAATCCGTCCGACGCCGTCACGCTGTACGGCACCTACAACGAGGGCATGCGCGTGCCCACGCCGGTGGAGCTGTCGTGCGCGGATCCGAACGCGCCGTGCTCGCTGCCCAATGCGTTCTCGTCCGATCCCGATCTCAAGCCGGTGATCTCGCACAACGTGGAACTCGGCGCGCGCGGCCAGGCCACGGAGGCGCTGCGCTGGTCGGCGGCGGTGTTCCGCACCGAGCTGCGCGACGACATCCAGTTCATCAGCAGCGGCGGGGGCGCCACCAGCGCCGGGTACTTCCAGAACGTGGGCGACACGCGGCGCCAGGGCGCGGGGTTCGGCCTCGACGCCACGGCGGGTGCGTTGACGCTCGGCGCGCACTACAGCCTCGTCGATGCCACCTTCCGCACGCCGCTGGTGTTGAACAGCCCCGACAATTCCACCGCGGCGCCCATCAGCTGCGCCCAGTGCACCGACATCCAGGTGCGTCCCGGCAACCACTTGCCGTCCATCCCGCGCCACACGTTCAAGTTGCGCGCCGACTATGCGTTCGGCGAGGCGGCCTCTCTCGGCGCCACGCTAGTCGCCCAAGGCAGCCAGTACGCGCGCGGCGACGAGAACAACGCCGACGTCAACGGAAAGACGCCGGGCTTCGCGCTGGTCAGCGTGGATGGGCGCATGCGCCTGGGCGCCGGCTGGGAAGCCTTCGCCAACGTCTTCAACCTGTTCAACCGGCGCACGTCCAACTTCGCCACGCTGGGCGAGAACGTGTTCACCGGGCCGGGCCGCGGCTTCGATGCGACGGGCGCCAGCTGGCGCGCCGAGCAGTTCCGCACCGCCGGCGCGCCGCGCGGCATCTGGGCCGGCCTCACCTGGCATTTCGACGCGCCGTCGGCGTCCTGAGACGCTGTCCCGCGGCGCCACAACGCCGGGGGATTACGCGGATCGCCCCGGCACACCCGCTGGAACAACCGATGGAACAACCGATGGAACAACCGATGGAACACGCACGGCCTGCCGGCGCGGAGTATCCCGGGGATCGCGTCGCCAGCGACACGCCGAACGCTGTGCGCTGACACAGCGACTGCGCCGCAATCAAGCGCTCGTCGGCCATCGCTGTACCGCCCTGCGACTGGCATGTGCATCGGCGGCATCATCAACGCCTTCTACACGCGCACGCATTGCAGCGGCAGCCAGAACGTCGGCGGCCTCGCGCTGGCCTCGCAGGCACTGGGCTGCGGCGGCGTGGACGGCCGTACGGTGATCGGCAACGGCCTGCTTCCCAACGCGCTGATCACCAGCGCCAAGAGCCGGCAGGAGGGCTACGACGTGGGCGCCACGCTGATGATCGGCGCGGCCACCGCGTCCGACAGCGCCATCGGCAACAACAGCAACGTCGACGTCCGCCAGGGCTTCCTGACGGTCGGCGACGCCGACATGGGCACGTTCAAGCTCGGACGCGACTACGGCCTGTTCGGCCAGGCCGCCACTACCTCCGCAACCGCCGGCCGCTGCGCCGCCGCCGATGCACTGGCGACGCTCGCCGCGGATTTCCCGAGCCCGAGCTAGTCGGCAACCAGTGGTTCGTGACGCCAGATGCGAAGGTGCTCGCTCAAGGCTTGCCGCATTCCGGGTATGTGCCACTGGTCGAGCGGCTTGAGGCCCGTGGACTTTGACGTGTCCCCGCTCACGGTGTGTCGTCCGGGCTAGCGTCGAAGTCCTCGAGCGCGGTGAGGCGGATCAGCGCCTGGGCGACTTCGTGAGGCCCCTGCAGCAAGGTATCCCAGTCCGCGGATTCGACTCGAAATGGCTTCTAGGGATTGTCTCCCAAGCTTGTCGAAACCACGCTAGAGCTGCTTCTTTCGGCCGAGGAGATGAAGATGACACCACGGGTTTTTCATGGGGAACTCTGCGTGCTTACGGCATTCGTTTCAGCTGATGCTTACGCGTTCGGCGCAATCGCGTGGGATAGCTCTCTTCCAGCTTACCCAGTTGGAGGCGCAACAACCATGAAGACAGCGGCTTCAGCTGACAAGGATGCCCGCGAAACGTGTCTAGGAGCAGCGGAGGCTTCTAGGATTTCCCGTGCTTCTGCAAATTGCCAAGTGGTCATCCGATTTCATGACGAGTGCGTAGTGCGAGTGGTGGGAAAAGATGGAGCTGATGCTGGGATCGTAAGGCATGTTCCACTTGGCACAGCCCCACAGGCCACGCTCGAATTGTCGAAGTCGGAATGCGCGGACGGCTCTTGCAATGTGACGTCATCCTGCGACCAGGACGACGTCCAATAGCGTTCAATTGTGCCCGCTGCGTCCGGGCGGCATGGCTCTGCACTTTCCCAGTAGAGCTCGCGTCGCGCGAGTGGTAGCGATTGCACACGGCTGGATCGTAGCCGTGCGCTGATTCTTTCAGTGAAGCGACGCTCTGGGCGCCGTGCGAAAGGCAGACAACATCACTGCATCAGCGACGGTAGCGATGACGCTTCCTTCTCTACGTGCGAGGCCGGCGTCGATCCCGTCGTCAAGAACCACCTCAAACCGAAAGCGTGCGTTCTCTGGACGGTTTTTCACGTCGAGTATTTTTCTAATCGCGCTGCTGACAGAGTTGGTGTGCGGCTTGATGGCAAGGACGACGCGGCCCGCAATCTCGAAATCCATGCCATATGTCTGTCCCGATATGCCCTGCAACTGAACATCCGCTCGCAATTCGTCGTCGGGGTAAGCGCGCGAGAGAAGCACCGCGACCTCATCTAGCAGTCCAGCAACCTCGAGGTCGACGCCTTCGTTGGCTCGCTCCCAACTCGCCGTATCAAGCATCGTTTGCACAAAAAGCGCGAACGCACGGGGCGCGTCCGCCCTGGGTGCCCAAAGCTCGAACTCCAATTCCTGGGTCAGTGTGACACCGCATGTTCTCGCGATGCGGTGCAGGGGGCGCGTGCGCACTGCCGTGCTTAGATCCATGCCGCGGCCCATCATGTGCCATGCGACAGATCCATCATCGAAAAAGCGAACCTGTGCGCCCGCGTCTTCAACAAAGATTGATACGGCGTCTCCATCGGAAAACCGAAATGGCGTCTCAATCAGCGCGATCCGTCCAGCATCATCCAACGGCATGCAGGAGACGCCGATGAGTGAGGAAAGGTCATTGCAGATCATGATTCCAGCCTGAATTCGAATGGGTCGTAGGGCTCTGGGTCGAACGTGATCAGCGTGGAGCTCTTGAAACGGGAAAGAGCTTGGTCGAAGCTCCAGTTTACCCAGTCACGCTGTGTTTGGAATCGGGGTTCGCCGAAGTGATCGTGCGGCCAAGAATTTTCATTTACAGGCAGTCTTGGGTAGTGCTTGATAGCATCTTGCGAGCCCGCGGGCCCCTGTCTTAAATACGCTGAAGAGTGTCCGTCGGATATCGGTCTTTTCCGACTTCGAAACAGACAGGTCGACATACAGACCGCGAACGTTTCCTAGAGAATCGAGCAGGCCGGCGCCAGCGCAATATACCAAGCCCCCTGCACGTTTGCCGACCCAGGGCAGTATGTCGTTGCAAACCGAGGGCATGGCCATGAGCGCCCGTGCCTCAGCTTCTTCAAGGTCGCCAAAAGAGGCCATTCGTTCTCCTGCTCCGGATCCGGCGGATCTGCATCATCGCTGACGAGTGAAAACGGCGAAATCCCGGATCACCGTGCCGAGGGCGCGTGACGGACGGGATTGGTACACCTTTAGGACGTGGCCAAGAAAAAAGGACTGAGCATTGCTGCCAAGTCCTTGATTCGCCCAACAAATTCTGGTGCGCCCGACTGGGTTCGAACCAGTGACCCCTGCCTTCGGAGGGCAGTACTCTATCCAGCTGAGCTACGGGCGCGCAACGCCGAAGTTTAGCCGATCCCACGGCTTGAACGGTTCGGGCTCCGGCCGGGATCAACCGGGAAGGGCCGGTCCGCCAGCGTCGGTCGACGGGCTGTTGCCTAGGCCTTTCGGCCTTTTGTAGGGCCATGGAGCCTGAACTACCATTCAAACCAACTGAAGTGCGGCGTCAATCGCTCTCAACCCGGCGCGGGGCAAGCGCGGAGACACTGAACTTCAGGATGCCACGCCGCTCCCTTTCCCGCCACGCCGCATCCGCCAACGGAACATGACCACTTCGACCTTGCCCGCTACCCGCTATACCGGCACCGCCGTCCTGCTTCACTGGCTGATGGCGCTGGGCATCGTCGGCAACTTCTGCGTCGGGCTGTACATGTCCGACCTGCCGATGTCGATGATGCGGTTGAAGCTGTACAACTATCACAAGTGGGCCGGCGCCACGATCCTGCTGCTGGCCGCGCTGCGCCTGCTGTGGCGCCTCACCCATCGTCCGCCGGCCGAACTGCCGGCGCCGAAGTGGCAGTACACGGCGGCCTCGCTCACGCACTGGGGCCTGTACGCGCTGTTCTTCGCGGTGCCTCTGGTGGGCTGGGCCTACAGCTCGGCCGCCGGCTTCCCGATCGTGCTGTTCGGCAAGATCCCGTTGCCCGACTTCGTGCCCAAGGATCACGACCTGGCCGAGATGATCAAGCCCTGGCACGGCGACCTGGCCTGGGTGCTGTTCGCCCTGGTGGCGCTGCACGTGGCCGCCGTCTTCAAGCACACGGTCATCGACCGCGACGGACTGGTCCGCCGCATGATGCCCGGCCGCGACCGAACCTCTTCCCCGAACCGAGACATTCCATGAACAAGCTCCGCACCGTTCTCACGCTCGCCGCATCGCTGGCCCTCAGCGGCGTCGCCTTCGCGCAGGCCAAGGTGGTTCCGGCGCAGAGCCAGATCACGTTCGCCATCAAGGAGATGGGCGTGCCCGTCGAGGGCAGGTTCGCCAAGTGGACGGCCGACATCGCGTTCGACCCGAAGAAGCCCGAGACCGGCAAGGTGGCCTTCACGATCGCCACGTCCAGCGCCACGTTCGGCTCGGCCGAGACCGACGCCGAGGTGCCCAAGGCCACGTGGTTCAACGTGGCTAAGTTCCCCAACGCCACCTTCGCGTCCACCGCCATCAAGGCCGAGGGCGGCGGCAAGTACGACGTGTCGGGCAAGCTCAGCGTCAAGGGCACCACCAAGGACATCGTCGTGCCCATCTCGCTGGTGCAGGCCGGCCCGGCCACCACCGCCACCGGCACGTTCACCATCAAGCGCAACGACTTCAAGATCGGCGAGGGCGAGTGGACGGACACCTCGCAGCTGGCCGACGAGGTGGCGGTCAAGTTCAGGATCGCGCTGACCGGCGTGGCGCCGCTCTGATTCGAGAAATTCCCCTTGCCCCTCCTGGGGCGGCAGCCGGTGGCGCGGGTCAGCGCCGGGACGCTTCCATTCCTGTTTCCCTGACCCGCTGGAGTTTCCCCATGAAGAAGATTTCCCTGCTGGCCGTCGTGGCCGCCCTCGGTTTCGCTGCTGCCGCCCACGCCGAATCGGCCACCTACGCCATCGAGCCGAGCCACTCGTTCGCCACGTTCGAGATCGGTCACTTCGGCACGTCCACCAACCGCGGCCGCTTCAACAAGACCAGCGGCACCGTGACGCTGGACAAGGTCGCCAAGACCGGCACTCTCGACGTCACCGTCGACACCACGTCGCTGGACACCGGCACCGCCGCGTTCACCAAGCACATCTCCAGCGAGGAGATCCTCAACGTCGCCGCCAATCCGACGGCGCACCTGGTGGCCACCAAGTTCACCTTCAGCGGGGACAAGGTCACCGAGATCGCCGGCAACCTCACGCTCAACGGCAAGACCAACCCGGTGGTGCTGAAGGCGCAGAACTACAACTGCTACAACAGTCCGATGATCAAGCGCGAAGTCTGCGGCGGCGACTTCGACACGACGATCGTGCGCAGCCAATACGGCGTGTCGTACGGCCTGAACTACGGCTTCCCCGACGCCGTTCACCTGGTCATCCAGGTTGAAGCCGTCAAGCAATAAGATGTTCGGCGCTGTCCTTCGGGCGGCGCTCGTCGCGTCCTGCGCCAGCCCGGGCCTCTCGCCCGCGCTGGCGCAGTCCGCTGCGGGCCCGGTCACGTACCGGCTCGACCCGGACCACACCTTCGTCACGTTCGAGGTGCTGCATTTCGGCACCTCCACGCTGCGCGGACGCATCGGCCCGGTGACGGGCGAGGTGACGCTCGATCGCGCCGCGCGCACGGGCGACGTGCGCCTGCGCATCCCCATGGCCACGCTGAGCACCGGCCTGCGCACGCTCGATGCGCGGCTGAGGGAGCCCGACCTGCTGGCCACCGTCGAATACCCCGAGGCCTATTTCGTGGCCACCCGGTTCCAGTTCGACGCGGCGGGGGCGGTGAAGGAGGTGCGCGGCGAGTTCACGCTGCGCGGCGTGGGCCAGTCGCTGTCGCTGGTGGCCAGGTCGTTCGCGTGCCGGCACGACGCCGGCCGGGATCGCCAGGTCTGCGGTGGCGATTTCACGGGCGAGCTGAAGCGCCACGAGTTTGGGGCCTCCTTCGGCGAACCCTTCGTCGGCGACGACGTGCACCTGGTCGTCCAGGTGGAGGCGATCGCGCCCTGACGCGACCGCGCAACGCCGGTGCCCGATAATCGAGCGTTTGCCGCGACGGCGGCCTGAAATCCCGAAAGCTTTGGCGATGACTCTCCCAGACGATTGGCGGCACGACCGCGAGGTCGGCGTGCAACCCGACACGACGCTGGACACCACGCGTGTCGACGACGTGCGCATCGGCGCCGTCCGCCCGCTCATTTCCCCCGCGCTGCTGCTCGATGACATGCCCGCGCCCGACAGCGCCGTGCGGCTGGTGGAAGGCGCGCGCACCGAGCTCGCCAAGGTGCTGGCCGGCACCGACGACCGCCTCATCGTGGTGGTGGGTCCGTGCTCGATCCACGACCACGACCAGGCGCTGGAATACGCGCGCCACCTGAAGGTGGTGGCCGACGCGCTGAAGGACGACCTGCTGGTGGTGATGCGCGTGTATTTCGAGAAGCCGCGCACCACGGTCGGCTGGAAGGGCTACATCAACGACCCGCGGCTGGACGGCAGCTTCCGCATCAACGAGGGCCTGCGCAAGGCTCGCGAACTGCTGCTGGACGTGGCCGCCATCGGCCTGCCCGCCGGCACCGAGTTCCTCGACCTGCTGAGCCCGCAGTACATCGCCGACCTGGTGTCGTGGGGCGCGATCGGCGCCCGCACCACCGAAAGCCAGAGCCACCGCCAGCTCGCCTCGGGGCTGTCGTGCCCGGTGGGCTTCAAGAACGGCACCGACGGCGGCATCAAGGTGGCTGCCGACGCGATCCTCGCCGCCAACGCGCCGCACGCGTTCATGGGCATGACCAAGATGGGCCAGGCCGCCATCTTCGAGACGCGCGGCAACGCCGACTGCCACGTGATCCTGCGCGGCGGCAAGAGCCCCAACTACAAGGCGCCCGACGTGACCGCCGCCTGCGGCGCGCTCGCCGAGCGCGCGTTGCGCGAGCAGGTGATGATCGATTTCTCGCACGCCAACTCCGAGAAGAAGCACGGTCGCCAGATCGACGTCGGCGCCGACGTGGCCGCGCAGATCTCGGGCGGCGACCGCCGCATCACCGGCGTGATGATCGAGAGCCACCT
Organism: Vitreoscilla sp.; assembly: GCA_014378125.1. The sequence continues at coordinate 12,146 of JACMOG010000563.1, forward strand.
GGCCGATGGACGCCAGGACCTGAAGCCGGGCGTCACGCCGGCCTGGGGTGTGTCGATCACCGACGCCTGCATCAGCTGGGCCGACACCGGGCCGCTGCTCACCCGCCTGGCCAAGGCGGTTCGCGAGCGCCGCGCCCTGACGCAATCAACGCCGTGGCGCTCCCGCTCGACGCCGCGGCCGGTGCTGCCGGCGCGGTGCGCTACGTGGGATTCTGGCCGCGCGTTGTCGCCGGCCTGCTCGACCTGGTCCTGGTGCTGTTCGTGGTGACGCCGGTCGCCGTGTTCCTGTTCGGCGACGGCTGGACCGACGGGCGCGGCGTGATCGGCTTCGCCGTCAACTGGGTGCCGCTGGGCGGCGCCATCATCGCGTTCTGGAAGACCAAGGGCGCGACGCCCGGCAAGATGGCGATCTCCGCGGTCGTGGTCGACGCGCAGACGCATGCCCCCGTCGACTTCTGGCAGGCGCTCACGCGCTACGTCGGCTACTTCGTGTCGACCGTGCCCGTTTTCGCCGGACTCGGATGGGTCGCCTTCGACGCGCGCAAGCAGGGCTGGCATGACAAGATGGCGCGCACGGTGGTGATCTACCGCCCGCGCTGATCGTCCGGCGCGCGGCACCTGGCAGGAGAACGTTGGCGATGCAGCGAGTCACGGGAATCGGCGGCGTGTTCTTCAAGGCACGCGATCCGGAAGGGCTGCGCGCCTGGTATCGGCGCCACCTGGGCCTGGACGTACAGGAGTGGGGCGGCCTCGCCTTCCCGCCCGCACCCACGCAGCCCGCCGCCAGCCGGTCGCCGCTGGCTGCGCATACCACCTGGTGTATCTTCGCCGCCGACAGCGACTACTTCGGCGGCCGCGGCGCGCCGTTCATGATCAACTACCGCGTGGCCGACCTCGGCGCCCTGCTGGCGGTGCTCCGGCGGGAGGGCTGCGCGGTCGACGAGAAGACCGAGGTCTCCGAATACGGCAAGTTCGGCTGGGTGACCGACCCGGAGGGCAACCGGGTCGAGCTCTGGCAGCCGCCGGCCTAGCGAACACGGTCATCCTGCGCGAATTCGCAGGATCCACCCCCGCCAACGAGTCCCCGGTTCGCGTGGATCCTGCGACTTCGCGCAGGATGACGGCGAAAGTC
>JACMOG010000564.1 GCA_014378125.1 Vitreoscilla sp.
GGCGTCGTGCAAGGCGCGGGCGCGTCCGCGCAAGGCCACCAGGCCGGCAAGCTGGCCCGCCTGCGCCAGCGCGACGGCCTCGGCCACCGGCAGCGTGGATGCCGTGCGCAGTTGTCGCGCCGTCCACCAGGCCACCGCGGTGCCCAGCGCCGCCACCACCGCCAGGATGCTGCGCGCGGCCACCGATCGGGCGACATCGGCCTCCCCCTGGGCCGCGGCCAAGACGAAGAACGCGACGCCGATCACCGGCGCGGCGCCGACCAGCAGTCGCCACTTGGACTCGTGCGTCGTCACCGCCATCGCGCCACTCCCCGCAGGTGGAGGTCTACCAGACGTGGGATCTTGAGCGGGGGGGCGGCGCGCGGCCATCCCGCAGATCGCATTGGGCCGACCTGCGAACGGTCGAACCGGCGTCTCCACCGGCGTGGATCCTGCGACTTCGCGCAGGATGACTGGATCTATCAGGCGCGCCCGTCGATCGGGCGACTTCGCTCAGGAGACGCGCATCGTCAGGGCCTCAGCGTGCCGTCGGCCACCTTCTTGCCGTCCTCGAACGCCTCGAAGGACAGCCCGTTGTCGTAGAGCTGCCAGGGCGTGGTGCACAGGATCGTGCCGGTGGCGGTCTCGCCGCGCTGCAGCACCTGGCCGGCCTTGGGCAGATGGAACGCGCAGGTGTGCGGGTCGGTCTGGCCCGCGAAGCGGAACTGCGGCGACCAGCCGTCGGTGACGGCGCCGTCGCGGCGCACCGTCAGCGTGGCCGGCACCGCGTGGTGCGTCGTGAACTTCATCGTGCGCACCGCGGTGGGCGCGCTGGCGGCGCTGGCCGGGTAGGCGTTGGTGATGGCTTGCTGCTCGGTCGCGTGCGCGGCCGTCGCGAGTGCCAGCGCGCCCGTCGATGCGAGCGTGGCCCGGCGCAGGAAGGAGGCGAAGGTCATGGTGGTTCCGTCGAGGTGAAGCGACTCGTGTCGCGATCCAGCCCGACGGCAAACGGTGGGCCTGCCGCCGCGTCGCGGAATCAGCGGTCCGGCATCACATCGTCGATCATCGAGGTGGTGTTCAGCGCGTGCTGCGCCACCTGCTCGATGCTCATGCCGATCACCGACAGCGGGTACGTGCCCGACACGACGCGGTCGTACCAGATCTCGGTCGCCACGGCCTCGGGTGGCATGCCCTCCACCGCCGCGACCAGGCATTCGACGATGGACTCCAGGCCGTCGTCGGCGTACATCTCTTCGGATTCGTAGCTCACGCGGTAGCCGAACGAGTCGGCTTCGCGGTCGATGTCGATGCGGACGATCATGATGGCTCCTTGGCGCGTTCGCCGGTCTGCAGGCGCCACAGCGCCGCGTAGAGGCCGCCGCGGGCGACCAGTTCGTCATGGGTGCCCGACTCCGCGATGCGGCCGGCCTCCATCACATGGATGCGATGCGCCTGCCGCACGGTGGACAGGCGATGGGCGATGAGGATGCTGGTGCGGCCCTGAACCAGCTTGCCGAGCGAGCGCTGGATGGCGGCCTCGGTCTCGTTGTCGACGGCCGACGTGGCCTCGTCGAGGATCAGGATGGGCGGGTTCTTGAGGATCGCGCGGGCCAGCGCGAGCCGCTGGCGCTGGCCGCCCGACAGCTTCATGCCGCGCTCGCCCACCGGCGTGCGATAGCCCTGCGGCAGCGCGCGGATGAACTCGTGGGCCTCGGCCGCCTGCGCGGCGCGCACGACGTCGGCCTCCGACGCGTCGCTCAGGCCATACGCGATGTTCTCGGCCACCGTGCCGTCGGTGAGGAAGCTGTCCTGCGACACATAGCCGATGGCGCGTCTCAGGTCCTGCAGGTCGAGCGTGCCGATGTCGATGCCGTCGAGGCGGATGCTGCCCGGTACGGTGTCGTAGTAGCGCAGCAGCAGCTTGATCAGCGTGCTCTTGCCGCTGCCGGTGCTGCCGACGAAGGCCACGGTCTCGCCGGCGGCGATGCGCAGCGAGATCCCGTCCAGCGCGGGCCGCACCGTGCCCGAGGCGAGCGCGCCCGCGAAGGCGACGACGTCACCGCCCACCGGCGACGAGTGGTACGCATGGCGCAGGTCGTCGAACACGAGCTCCCCGCGCACTTCCGCGCGCGGCAGCGCGCGTCCGGCGTAGGGAATCGCGATGGGCGTCTGCAGCAGGTTCATCACGCGGTCGATGGAGGCCATCGAGCGCTGGTACAGGTCGGTCATCTCGGCCAGGCGGGTGAGCGGCCACAGCAGGCGCTGCGTCAGGTAGACCAGCGCGGAGTAGCTGCCCACGCCCAGCGCGCCGTCCAGCGTCATCAGGCCGCCGTAAAGCATGGTGACGCTGAAGCCGGCGAGGATGGCGATGCGGATCACCGGCGTGATGGCCGCCGACAGCCGGATCGCCTCGCGATTGCGCTCGCGATAGGCGATGGACGCCTGCGCGATGTGCCCGGCCTCGAAGTCTTCCGCGGTGTAGGCCTTGATGGTGGCGATGCCCTGCAGGTTGTTGTTCAGCCGCGTGGCCATCGCGCCGGCAGCCTCGCGCATGGCCGTGTAGCGCGTGGCGAGCTTGCGCTGGAACCAGAACGCGCCGTACAGGATCAGCGGCACGGGAATGAGCGCCAGCGCCGCCAGCCTGGCCGTCAGCGCGAAGAACACGCCGCCCACCATCAGCGAGCCGACGAACACCTGGATCAGGTCGTTGACGCCGCCGTTGAGGAAGCGCTCCATCTGGTTGACGTCCTCGTTGAGCACCGCCAGCAGGTTGCCGCTGCGGTTGCGCTCGAAGTACGCCATCTCCAGCCGCTGCACGTGGGTGTAGGCCTCCATGCGCACCTCGTGCTGCAGGCTTTGCGCCAGGCCGCGCCACTTCAGTTCGTACAGGTATTCGAAGAACGACTCGCCCAGCCAGATCACGATGGTGAGCACGGTCAGCAGCAACAACTGCTGCTTCGGGTCGACGATGCCCAGCCGCGCCACGAAGGAGGTCTTGCGATTGACCACCACGTCCACCGCGATGCCGATCAGCAGCTCGGGCAGCACGTCGAAGAACTTGTTCAGCACCGAGTAGACGGTGGCCAGGATCATGTCGCGCCGGTAGCCGCGGGCATGCGCCAGCAGGCGGCGAAGAGGATGGACGTGGAGTGCGGTGGTCGACATGGGCGACGAAGTGTACCGACCCCGTCGCGCGGGTCGGTGAGAATGCCGGCATGAAGCGCCACATCGCCCTCCTCCGCGGCATCAACGTCGGCAAGGCCAAGCGGGTCGCCATGGCCGACCTGCGCGCGCTGATGGAAGACCTCGGCTTCTCCAACGTGCGCACGCTGCTGAACAGCGGCAACGCGGTGTTCGACGCCAAGGCCGGAACCGCAGACGCCCACGCGAAGCGCCTGCGCGCCGCGATCCTCGAGCGCGCCGGCGTCGACTGCGAGGTGATCGTCAAGACCGCCGCCGACCTCGCCGCCGCCATCGCCGAACACCCGCTGCGCCATCACGCCAACGACGACGCCCGGATGCTGGTGATGTTCACGCAAACGGCGGCCACGCTCGCGGAGCTCAAGACGCTGGAGGCCGGCGACTGGTCGCCCGAGGCCTTCGCCGCGGGCGATCACGCCGCGTGGCTGTGGTGCGCCGACGGCGTCATCGAGAGCCGAGTGGCGAAGGCGGTGGGCAAGGTGTTGAAGGAGCGGGGGACCGCGCGGAACTGGGCGACGGTGCAGAAGTTGCAGGGGATGGTGGGGGCGGAGTAGCGAAACCCGATACTGAATTGCTTGACGGAATGTATCCCACAGGATACATTTCGATGATGCAAGTGCAGGTGACCGAGGTCTACAGGGATTGGATTGATTCCCTCGAGGATCGCGTCGGCCGAGCGCGCATCCAGGTCCGGGTGGATCGGCTCGTCCACGGCAACCCGGGCAGTTTCGTGCGCTCACCGAGGGCGTCAGTGAGTTGAAGATCGATGTCGGGCCCGGATATCGCGTGTACTACACAGAGCGTGCTGGAGTTCTGATCATTCTTCTGGCCCGCGGCGATAAGTCGTCCCAGGCCAAGGACATCCATCGCGCAATCTCCCTCGCCAGGGGACTTCAGGAGCAGTGACATGGCCAACGAACTACCGTCGAAACGCGGCAAGACCAAGACGATTGCCTACGATGTGTCGGCGCAACTGCGCACACCGGAAGAGATGGCCGCATACCTCGATGCATGGCTCGTCGAGGCTCCCGAAGATGCCGCAGGCATCGCCCGGGCCCTGGGTGATATTGCTCGAGCCAAGGGAATGACCCAGGTCGCGCGAGACACGGGACTCAGCCGCGAAAGCCTCTACAAGGCGCTCGGCCAGAACGGCAATCCGAGCTTCGCGACCATCTTGAAGGTGGCGCGCGCTTTGGGTGTCCAGCTGCACGCTCAACCTGTTTGAGGTCTTGCGGAAGTCGGATACCAGCGGTGCGAGTCATGGCAGCCAGCGCGCCTCGCGATCTGCGGCGATTTCTTCGACCGGCAAGACCTGAGCTCGGCCTTCCAGGCCGCGGATGGCAAAGCGGCCGCTTCGAAGCAGGCTGCCATACTTGCCGCCAGCGGACGTCTCGATCCGCCGTGCATCTCTCAGCATCGCTTCGCGACCACCCCACCAAAGGAACGAACATGAATTCCAAGAACCTGCTCCGCATCGCCCTGGTCTCCGCCTCCCTTGCCTGCAGCACCCTGGCGTTCGCCGCAGCGCCGGCCTCCGCACCGGCCAAGGGCACCGGCACGGCCCAGAACCATCACTGCAAGCAGGCCGACGGCAGCATGGACATGACGAAGACCAAGAAGGCCTGCATGGCCGACAAGGGAACCTGGCTCAAGGACGGCGCCGCGGCCACGGCGCCGGCGCCAGCTGCTTCCGCAGCGGCCAAGAAGTAAGTCGGGCAGCCATCCGGCGGATGAACGGCTCTTGGTGGCAGCACCGCAGGCGTCGTCACGGTGGCTCGATGCCGCGTGAGTACTTGATCAATTTCACGAGCGCGCCGCCGCGCCACGGCTTCATCTCGTGCCCGACGACTTGAAACCCGTTCTTTTCGAGAACCCTGCCCGACGCCGGATTGGATTCCAGATGCCGCCCCTCCAGGACGGCGTGGCGTTGGCGGACAGCCGGATCCAGCAGAAGCAGCGCCAGCGCGCGCGTGGCGACTCCCCGTCCCCAGTAGTCCTGACCGACCCAATAGGCGACGTTGCCTGGCGCGGTGTCCATGTCCAGGGTCGAACAGGAGATCACGCCAATCAACTTGCCTGAACCCTCCGCAGCGATGGCATGGTCGATCCTGTTGGCAACCGAGGTTGCAAGTGATTCGATCCAACGGTCCGCGTCATGAAGTCCATATCCGGATGGAATCGTGGTGGTGCCGAGTGCAACGCGCCCATCCTTCAGCAGCAGCGCTATCTCTTGCGCATCCGCGCGTTGAATTTCTCTCAAGGCGATGTTCATGCTCGTCATGGTGTCGTCCGTTGCGTAGCAAAGGCGTGCCCTCCATTTTCCTCGTCAGCGATACTTGATGCAGGACGATTTCTCACGACATCGAATGAAATTCGTCGCCACATTTGTTGGAACGATCGCGCTGCTGGCCTGCGGCACCGGCCTGTGGCTCGCATTCAAGACGCTGCGATACGCCCTGGGCGCGGACTACGAACTTTTCCACGGCGTTGGCGATAGCGGCAATGGCCTGGGGATCTTCGCTCCGGCGTTGCTCTTGCTCATCGCGGCCTGGTGCCTCGCGAGATTCGCCAAGCGCCTCTGGACTGCCCAGGGTTCGGCAGGTGGATCCGGCGACTGCGCGCAGGATGCCGCGCGGCTCAGACCGCGCGCTTCATGAACACCTGCCCCAATGCCTGCTGCTCGAATCCTGCCCGCCCCAGCGCGGCGCCACCAAGCGCATCGGGGAGCAGCGGCGGCGCGATCGCATCAGGGTGTGCGGCGCGCAGCGCGAGCGCCAGGACCTCGGCGGCGCGTAGCGACGGATCGAGGTCGATCAACGCGTGGATCGTCGTGGGCGTGCCCTCGACCACGCTGAACACCATCGACGCATCGTCGCACTGCCAGAACGTCAGCGGCCGCGTCTGCAGCGCCAGCGAGCGGCGACGATCTGGAAGCCGGCCTA
>JACMOG010000565.1 GCA_014378125.1 Vitreoscilla sp.
TCCACCTTGCGGGCGGCCGCGAAATCGGCCTCCGCCGCGGCCGTCTCGCCCAGCTTCATGCGGGCCAGCGCGCGCCCATACAGCGAGAACGCCGAGGTCGGCTTGAGCTTGAGGGCCCGATCGAAATCGACCCTGGCCTTCGCCGGCTGGCTCAGCCGCAGCTGCACCCAGCCGCGGCTGTCGCGGAAGCTGGCGTCGTCCGATTCGCCGTCGATGGCCTCGTCGCAGTCGGCCATCGCCTTGTCCAGCTCGATGTTGGCCTCCACCCGGGCCCAGCAGCGGCTGTTGTAGGCGGCGGGCAGCCGCACGTCGTCGCGATGGTGATCGATCCACAGCGTCCATTGCTTGACGGATGGAACCGAGGCGTGGAGGCCGTCGTAGGCTTCGGCGAGTGCCCGCCGCATGTTCGATTGCGCGGGCAGGCTGTCGTCCAGGACGCCGAGGTCCTGCAGCGCCGGGGCGGGGTCGGCGTCGCGGGCCCTCGAGAGCGCGCGTATCAGGCGGGCGTCGTCGAGCTTGGGATCGAGCGCGAGCGCGGTGTCGAGGTCCGCCATCGACCGGGCCCGGTTCTTCAGCTTCGCGTTCGCCTCGGCTCGGGCAAGGTGGAACCGGGCGTTGCCGGGCTCCAGCGCGCAGGCCCGATCGAGGTCGACCAGCGCCGATGCGTCGTCCTTGCGGGCCAGCGAGGCCGTGCCGCGCCGATACAGGTCCGCGGCCGAAAGCGCATCGACCGGCTGCGAGGCGGGCGCGGAGGCCGGGTCGGCAGGGGCCTCGACGTTGCGCGCGAATACCGGGCCGCCGTTGTAGGTGAAGAACATCCGCGAGCGGTCCAGCGAGACGTAGACGCGGTGCGACAGGAAAAAGTCGATGCCCATCAGCATGTCGAAGTCGCGAGCGTCGAAGTCGCTCACGCCGAGGCGGTTGTGGATCACGGTCTCGCCGCCCAGCGCGACCCGGTCGAAATCGCCCGTCCACCACTTGGCCCGGCCTTCACCCACGCCGTAGACCACCGAGTTGTCCCGCAGGTTGGCGTCCTTGAGCCCGGCCTTGTGCGCCGCGTCCAGCGACACGAGGGTGGTGGCGCCGGTGTCGAACATCGCGATCACCTCTTGGCCGTTCAGCTGCACGTTGGCTCGGATGGCGGGGCGCGCCTCCGAGGGGCTGGACAGCAGCTCGACCTCGGAGACGGGCGTGTCGCCGGCCCAGTACGCCATGTTGGACTTGCCGCACTCGTCCCCGGGCTTGATCAGGCGGATCATGCCGTGTGCGAGGTCGTATTCGGTGTCCAGCACGCCCAGGATGTTGCGGCCGATGAGGCCCATGGCGCCCAGGCCCGAATCGTTGCCACCCACCAGGAACTCGACGCGCGGGATCGCGGCATCCTGCAATTGCACGCTTTTCACCGTGGTCTTGCGCGGGCTGACCATGTTGCCCGCCAGGCCCTCCACCCTGAATCCGTCGGGCAGGTGTTCCAGCCGCAAGCCCAGCTGCTCCGCCGAAGCCCGGGTGAGGACGCTGAAGAACGCGCCGCTGTCCACCACCATGGGGATCTGCGTGCCGTTGATGCCCAGCACGGCGATCGCGCGCGAGCCCTCCATTCGCACCGGCAACTCCATCACCTGGATCTTGCAATGGGCCTGCGCCGCGGCGGCGCACGAGAGCAGGGCCGCGCAGACGGCCACTCGGAAGGCATTCATGGATGGGCTCCTTCAATCTGATCGGCGGACAGGCCCAGCTCGCGCATGTGGTGGTCCATGTCCGGGCGCAGCTTTGTTGCCGCGGCGAAGTCGGCCTGGCTGGCGCCGGCGTTGCCCAGCCGCGCCAGCGCCACGCCGCGGCCGTACAGGGAGTTGGTCATCCTGGAATCCTTCGCCAGTGCCTTGTCGAAGTCCGACTTCGCCTTGCCCCACTGGGCCAGGCGCAGCCGCACCCAGCCGCGGCTGTCGAAGTAGGACGACGCCTTGTCGTCGAGGTCGATGGCCGCGTCGCAATCGGCCAGCGCCTTGTCCAGTGCCGCGTTCAGCTTCACGCGCGCCCAGCAGCGCTCGTCGTAGGCATCGGCCAGCTCGATGTCGTGCGGATGGAACTGGATCCATTGATCGAGTTGCGCCACCACGCGCGCGGGCAGGCGCAGTTCCGCGAACAGGTCGGCCATCGACGTGCGGATCTGCGATTGCGGCGCCAGCGTGCGATCGAGTTCGTCCAGGTCGGCCAGCACGGCGTCGTCCTTGTCGTCCTCGTGCAGCATCCAGGCGCGCCGGATGCGGGCGTCGCCCAGGCGGGGGTCGAGGCGCAGCGCGGTGTCGAGATCGGCCAGGGCCTGCGGCTTCTGCTCGAGGCCTTCGTGCGCGGGGGCCCGCGTGGTGAAGCAGGTGGCGTTCTGCGGGGCGGGCGCGCAGGCGTGGTCGAGGTCGGGGAGGGGGCCGGCGAAGTCGCCGCGCGCCCGCGACGCGGCGCCGCGCCGTAGCGCGGCGTCGGCGCCGAGCGGCTCTTCGGGGCTAGCCGCGGCAGGCGCTGCGGCGCTGGCGTGCTCGGCCTTGTTCAGCCTGAACACCGGGCCGCCGTTGTACGTGAAGTACATGCGCTTCTGCTGGGCCGACACGTACACGTGGTGCGACAGGAAGAAGTCGACGCCCACCAGCATCTCGGCGTCGTTCAGGTCAAAATCTGCCACCTCCAACCGGTTGTTGTTGATCACCTCGCCGCCCAGCTCGAAGTGCTCGAAGGCGGCCGTCCATTGGCGTGCCGTGCCCCTGCCTGCGCCGTACATGTCGCCCTCGGGCGTCATGTCGTGTTCCTTCACGCCGGCCTTCTTCGCGGCGTCGAGCGACACGGTGGTGGTGGCGCCGGTGTCGAACATCACGTCAACGTCCTTGCCGTTCAGCCTGGCCGTGGCGCGCAGCGCTTGGCGGTTGAACTCGCGTTCGTAGTCGTACAGCAGGTCGACGCTGGCCACCGTGCCGGGATCGTCGGCCCAGTACGCCATGTTGGTCTTCTCGCACTCGTCGTTCGGATACACGAAGCGGATCATGCCGTGCGCGAGGTCGTATTCGGTGTCTGCGAAGTTCAGCAGGTTGCGGCCGATGAGGCCCATCGAGCCGCTGCCCATCTCGTTGCCGCCCACGATGAAGTCGACGTTGGTGAGCGAGCCCTTGGACAGCTTGAGGTGCTCCACCGTGGTGAGCTTCACGCTGACGCCGCCCACCAGGCCCTGCACGCGCAGCCCGGGCTGGCGATGCGTGGCCAGATCGAGCTGGGCCGCCGCGGCCTCGTTGAGGAAGCTGAAGAACGCGCCCGTGTCCACGAACAGCGGCACGTCCTGGCCGTTGATGACCACCGTGGCCATGGCACGCATGCCCACCATGCGCACGGGCAGCTCGGCCACCTTCACGTGGCAGGCGGCGCGGCCGGTGGCCGGCGCCAGCAACGCGAGCGCGAGCAGGGCGCCCGAGACGAGCCCGATCGCCCGTGGACGGCCGCGATGTGCGTGCATGGATCCTCCCCCTGTCGATGATCGACGGATCGGCGCCGGCGCCGAGGCCGGACCGTCCTGTTTTCACCGGACTGTATGACAGTTCAAGCGCACCGCCGACCCGGGCAATCACGAGGGGCTGCAAAAATGAGCGCCCGCGCTGCTTGATGAGCCTTCAATCCATGACCGACGACAGCCGTCCCGCCATCCGCGACAACGTGGCCGCCCACCGCTTCGAGATGATCGTCGACCGCCACGCCGCGGTGGCCACCTACGTGACAGACGCCTGCATGCGCCAGCACGCCGAGGCGCACGACCTGCTGGCCGACTCAACGCGCTTCGATTGAGCCATCCTGTCGTTCCGCGCGCGTTCGCGGAATCCACGGGGTGCGAGATGCGGATTCGCAGGCGTGGATCCTGCGACTGCGCGCAGGATGACCGGGGTCTGCAGCAACTTGCGTGCCTCCGCCCGAGCCCTGTCGCCCGGGCCCGCTGAATGCCTGGAGCCCGGTGCGCCACCGTCGGCGTGAAGGAGGTTCGGGCATGACCCCCCCATCGATTCCCCACCAGACATCGGCCGGCGAGCATGCCTGCGGCCGTCCCCTCACCGTCGCCGAGCTGAGCGTCGTCCTCGAGGAACTCGATCGCGTGGTCGAGGAACTGCAGGACTCCCACACGGAGCTCGCGCTGCCGTTCGACGACGCGTCGAGCGCCGCCACGCGCGACGCCACCGCCGCGGCCCGCCGCGCCGGCTGAGGGCCGCACCCGCTTCCCTGGAAAGCTCGACTCGAAAAGCGCGCCGGAACCCCCTTCCTGGGGATGGTCGCGCAGGCTCCCGGCCCGGATCATCCTGGTGCCCGGCGGCGGCACGACCCTGCCGCGAGCCTCGTCCCGAGTCTTTCACCAAGGAAGCACCATGAATCTGCTCGAACGCGCCAAGGCCATCCTCCTGAAGCCGGCCGAGACCTGGCCCGTGATCGACGCCGAGCCGGCCTCGGTCGCCTCGATCTACACGGATTGGTTGCTGGTCATGGCGGCCATCCCGGCCGTCTGCCATTTCATCGGTGCGTGCCTGGTCGGCACGGGCATGTTCGGGTTCAGCTATCGCACGCCGATCGTGTCCGGGTTGATCATGGTGGTGGTCGGCTACGCCGTGTCGCTGGTGGGCTTCTTCCTGCTCTCGCTGCTGGTGAACGCGCTGGCGCCCACCTTCGGCGGCACGAAGAACCCGGTCGCGGCCATGAAGGTGGTGGCCTACAGCGCGACGGCGTCCTGCGTCGCCAGCGTCCTGCTGCTGGTGCCCTCGGGCCTGCTGATGCTGGTGCTGTTCCTCGCGGGCTGCTACGGCATCTACCTGATGTACCTCGGCCTGCCCGTGCTGATGAAGAGCCCGGCGGACAAGGCCATCGGCTACACCGCGTCCGTCATCGTCATCGCCTTCGTGGTCTACCTGGTGCTGGCGGGCATCTTCGCCGCGCTGTTCGGCGCGGCGATCTTCGGGGCAGGGCGCCACGCCGGCGCCGTCAGCCTGAACACGCCCGACGGCGAGGTGACCCTCGACACCGACGCGATGTCCGCCGCCGCCAGGCGCATCGACGCGGCGCGCCAGCGCATGGAGGCGGCGCAGAAGTCGGGCGACGCGGCCTCCAGCGGCGCGGCGCTGGGCGACATGATGGGCGCGCTCACGGGCGCCGGCGGCACGCCCATTCCCGTGGCCGACCTCAAGGCGCAGCTGCCCGAGGCGCTGGGCGCGCTCAAGCGCGACTCGTTCGAGACCAGCGGCGGCTCGGCGATGGGCATCTCCAGCTCGGTGGCCAAGGCCACCTACGTGGCGGGCGACCAGCATGCGCAGCTCACCATCTCCGACCTCGGCGGCCTGGGTGGCCTCGCCTCGGTGGCCACTTGGGCCAACGTGACGGTGGACAGGGAGACGCCCGACGCCATCGAGAAGACGTACAAGGACGCCGGCCGCACCATCCACGAGGAGTACCGCAAGGACGGCAGCCACGCCGAATACACGGTGATCCTGAAGAACGGCGTGATCGTGGAGACCAGCGGCGACAAGCTGGACGGCGCCACGTTGAAGGCGATGGCCAGCGCGATCAACCTCGACGCGCTCGAGGCGATGAAGCGGCCTGCGAAGTCGTGAGCCCCCGCTTCGTGAGCTCCCTCTAAACGCGCGACGCCGCAGGCGTAGAGTCGGCTTCACCTCAACAACAAGATCGCTCCATGACACTCGTCACCCGTTACTCGAACGATGGTTCCCCTGCCGGCCGCGCCACGCTCGTGCGCGATGCGGTCATCGCGGTCGTCGTGCTGATCGCGCTGCTGGCCTTCTGGCCGATCCGCACGGTGCCCACCGGCTCGCGCGGCGTCATCACCGTGGGCGGTGCCATCCGCGGCCTCCAGAGCGAAGGCTTCACCCTCGTGCTGCCGTGGCAGAAGCTCGACGTGTTCAGCATCCGCGCCGAACAGGCCGACATCGAGAACGCCGAGGGCTCCACCTCCGACACCCAGCCGGTGAAGGTGAGCCTCACGGTGCGCTACTCGATCGCGCCCGACCGCGTGACCGAGGTCTACGAGAAGTACAGCCACGACGGCAACCTGGCCAACTACGTGCAGACGGCCACGCAGGAAGTGTTCAAGGCGGTCACCGCGCGCTACTCGGCGCCCGACCTCATCAGCCAGCGCGCCGCGGTGTCCAACGACATCACGTCGGCGCGGCGCGCCAAGCTGGCCAACTACGGCGCGCAGGTCATCTCCATCGACATGCGCAACTTCTCGTTCAGCGACAGCTACATGCGCGCCATCAACGACAAGGTCACGCAGGAGCAGTTGCGCCTGGCCGCCGAGAACAAGCTGAAGACGGTGGAGGCCGAGCAGAAGCAGAAGGTGGCCATCGCCGAGGCCGAGGCCAACGCGGTCAAGGCCACGGCCGACGGCGACGCCTATGCCAAGATCAAGGTGGCCACCGCCGAGGCCCAGTCGCTGCAGGTGCAGAACGATGCGCTGTCCAAGAACAAGGACGTGCTGGAGTTGCGCCGCATCGAGGTGGAGCTCACCAAGGCGCAGAAGTGGAACGGCGCGTTGCCCACATCCATCTACGCGGGCGCCCCCATTCCGTTCCTGAACGTGGGCAACCCCGCCAAATAGCCGCCCGCGGCGGCCGCCGCTTCCCCCTGTGGCATCATCGCGCGGATGCCCCTCGCCCTGCCATGAGCGCCGATCCCCTGCTGCAGATCGACAGCCTGGTCACCACCTTCAAGACGCCCCGGGGCGACGTCCGGGCCGTCAACGGCGTGAGCCTCGGCGTGGAGCGCGGACAGACGGTGTGCATCGCGGGCGAGTCCGGTTGCGGCAAGAGCGTCACCGCGCTGTCGATCATGGGGCTGCTGCCCGATTCGGCGCGGGTGCAAGGCGGCACCATCCGCTTCAACGGCGTCGACCTGCTGGCATTGCCGCCCGCCGAGCGGCGCGGCCTGCGCGGCCGGTCGATGGCGATGATCTTCCAGGAGCCGATGACGGCCTTGAATCCGGTGCTCACGGTAGGTCACCAGATCGCCGAAGTGTTCGCCATCCACGGCACCGCCAACCGGCGCGAGGCGCGCGAGAAGGTGCTGGCGCTGCTGCGCAAGGTGAAGATCCCCGACGCCGATCGCCGCTACGACGAGTATCCGCACCAGATGAGCGGCGGCATGAAGCAGCGCGTGATGATCGCGATGGCGCTGGCCAACCGCCCCGAGCTGCTGATCGCCGACGAGCCCACCACCGCGCTGGACGTCACCATCCAGGCGCAGGTGCTGCACCTGCTCAAGGAGTTGCAGCGCGAGCTGGGCACCGGCATCGTGTTCGTCACCCACGACCTGGCCGTGGTGGCCGAGATCGCCGACCGCGTGGTGGTGATGTACGGCGGCCGCGTGGTGGAGCAGGGCGGCGTGGTCGACGTGCTGGAACACCCGGCGCACCCGTACACGGTGGGCCTGCTGGGCGCGCGTCCCCGGCCGGGCCAGACGCGCCACGACGGCCATCGCCTCGATGTGATCCCTGGCACCGTGCCGTCGCCGCTGGTGCACATCGACGGATGCCGCTACCAGACGCGTTGCCCGCGCGTGCAGCCGCGCTGCCGCGAGGAGGTGCCTCCGCTCGCCGGCGTCGCCCATGGCGCGGACGACGGCCACGCGGCGGCGTGCCACTTTCCCGAGACCGGATTCGCATGACGGCGCCCCTGTTGCAGGCCGAAGGCCTGTCGGTCGAGTTTGCCGTGCGGCGCGGCGTGCTGCGGCGCGAGGTGGCGCGCCTGCGCGCGGTCAACCAGGTCAGCGTGCAGGTGAACGCCGGCGAGGTGCTGGGCATCGTCGGCGAGTCGGGCTGCGGCAAGACCACGCTGGGGCGCGCGATGGTGGGGCTGTACCCGCCGAGCGCGGGCACGCTGCACATCGAAGGCCGCGACGTGGCGACGCTGGACGCCGCCGAGCGCCGCCAGATGACGCGCGACGTGCAGATGGTGTTCCAGGATCCGTTCGGGTCGCTCAACCCGCGCAAGCGCATCCGCCAGGTGCTGGAGGCGCCCTTCGAAGTGCATCGCCTGGCCACCGGCGCGCAGCGCGAGGCGCGCATCCGCGAGCTGGTCGAGTTGGTGGGCCTGTCGCCCGAGCACCTCGACCGCTGGCCGCACGAGCTGTCCGGCGGGCAGCGCCAGCGCATCGGCATCGCGCGCGCGCTGGCGCTCGAGCCCAAGGTGGTGGTGCTCGACGAGCCGCTGTCGGCACTCGACATGTCGATCCAGTCGCAGGTGCTCAACCTGCTGGTGGAACTGCAGGAGCGGCTGCGCCTGAGCTACGTGTTCATCTCGCACGACCTGTCCATCGTCGAATACCTGTGCGACACCGTGGCCGTGATGTACCTGGGTCGCGGGGTGGAGACCGCGCCCCCCGCCGTGCTGTTCGCGGCGCCCCGCCATCCCTACACTCAGGCGCTGCTGGCCGCGGTGCCCAACCCCGATCCGCGCCGCGAGCGTCCCGGCCGGCCGCTGGAGGGCGACGTGCCGGGCCTGCTCGACGCGCCCAGGGGCTGCGCCTTCAGCACGCGCTGCCCGCGGGTGGAGCCGCGCTGCCCCGAGGCGGAGCCCGAGCTGCGCGTCATCGACACCGCCGGCCTGCACCGCGCCGCGTGTCACCTGCTTTGAA
>JACMOG010000566.1 GCA_014378125.1 Vitreoscilla sp.
CCAGCGCGATTCGCACGGGGTCGTGCAACAGCGCATCGGCCAGGGCCTGCACGTTGCGCGGGAACGTGGCTGAGAACAGCAGCGTCTGGCGGCTGGGCGGCAGCATGGCCAGCAGGCGGTTGAGCTCGTCGGCGAAGCCGGGATCCACCAGTCGGTCGGCCTCGTCCAGCACCAGCGTCTGCACGTCGCGCAGCGAGACGGCGTTCTGTTCGACCAGGTCGAGCAGGCGGCCGGGCGTGGCCACCACGATGTCGGCGCCGCCGCGCAGGCGGATCATCTGCGGGTTGATGGACACCCCGCCATAGGCGATCACGATCTTCAGCGCCACCGCCAGGTGCTGTGCGTCCTCGCGCAGCCACTCGCCGATCTGCGCCGCGAGCTCGCGCGTGGGCGCCAGCACCAACGCGCGCACGGGACGCGGCTGCCCGGACGCGGGCACGCCCGCGTCGGCCAGGCGCTGCAGCACGGGCCAGCCGAACGCCTGGGTCTTGCCGGAGCCGGTGCGGGCGCCGCCCTGCACGTCGCGGCCCGCGAGCACGGGGGGAATGGCCGCAGCCTGGATGGGCGTCGGGCCGAGATAGCCGCGCTGCCGGGCGGCGCGCTCGAAGGGCTCGCCGAGGCCGAGGGATTGGAAAGTCATGCCCGTATTAGACACGGGTCGGGGCCGCGACAGGCGAACGGGCGAGCGCGACGGGCTCGTTGGCGACTTCCTACGACTTCGCGCAGGTGGTGGAGGCGAGCTCGAAATGCCGGTCGCCCAGGCGCAGCCGGGCGACGACGGTGCGAGCGGCGGCGTCCGGCGCGGCCTCGCGGAAGTGCAGCGTGATCGAGTCCGGGCCGTCCTGCGCGGGGCTCTCCATGCGCACCAGGCGCGCGTGCGCCATCACGCCGTCGCAGCCCGCCGTGGGTGTGTAGGCCACGTACTTGCGCAGCGCCTCGGGCTGGCGCGCGATCATGTTCACGCGCGACGCGGAAAGGTCGCTCGCGTATTGAATGGTGTCCTTCGGACGCGCCGTGCAGTGCTTCGCGTCGTCGATCCAGGCCTCGTGCGTGGCGGCGCCGGGCCGCGGCGGCGCCCAACCGCCGGTGCGCCCTCCGGCGAGCACCCGGTGCGTGGCGCGGCAGAAACCCGCGGGGTCGGCCACGGGCGTGCTCCAGACGTCGGCCTGCAGCCGCCACGGGCCCGCCTTCGCGCCGGTCGCGCGGCTGGCCGAGGACTGCAGCGTGGCCAGGTCCAGCGACTCGGTCTTCGACAAGGCCTTCAGCTGGCGATCGAGCCCGGCCTTCTCGCCCGCGTTGAGCGCACGCGTGCCGTCGCCCTGCGCCGACCCCGCCCCGCCTGCCAGCGCGCACGCCAGGGCCAGCGCGGCACCGCGAACCAGCGCGCTCACGACTTCTTCGCCCGCCGCTGCTGCCACGCCAGCAGTTCGCCGACGAACCCCTTGCGGAAGGCCACTACGCACAGCACGAAGATGCCGCCGATGATGACGATCGTCCACGAGCCGGCCGTGTCGGACAGGTAGTTCTGAAGGCCCACCACCGTGAACGCGCCCACCACCGGCCCGGCGAAGGTGCCCAGGCCGCCCAGCAGCGTCATCAGGATGACCTCGCCGGATTGCTCCCAGCGCACGTCCTGCAGCGTGGCGAGGTGCAGCACCAGCACCTTCAGCGCGCCGCCCAGTCCGGCCAGCGAGGCCGACAGCACGAAGGCCAGCAGCTTGTAGCGGTCGATGTTGTAGCCGAGCGAGATGGCGCGCGGCTCGTTCTCGCGGATCGCCTTCAGCACCTGGCCGTAGGGCGAGTGCACGATGCGCAGCACCAGCAGGAACACCGCCACGAAGATGGCCAGCACGAACCAGTACAGCGCCATGTCGCTTTCCAGCGAGATGAGGCCGAACAGCTTGCCGCGCTCGATGCCCTGCAGGCCGTTCTCGCCGCCCGTGAACGGCGCCTCGAGGAAGAAGAACGACAGCATGTAGGCCAGCGCCAGCGTGACCATGGCGAAGTAGATGCCCTGGCGCCGGATGGCGATCAGGCCCACCACGATGCCGGCCACCGCGGCCGCGGCCATGCCGCCGAGCAGCGCGAGCTCGGGCGTGAGGTGCTGCGACTGCAGCAGCCACGCCGTGACGTACGCCGCGCCGCCGAAGAACGCGGCGTGCCCGAACGACAACAGGCCCGTGTAGCCCAGCAGCAGGTTGAACGCCATCGCGAAGATGGCGAAGCACAGCGCCTGCGCGATGAAGATGGGATAGACGCCCACGAAGGGCGCCACGATCAGCGCCAGGAGCGCCACGATCCAGGTGATCCTGCCGGCGCGTTGCGTGCCTTGTGCGAGCCAGCCCATCACTTTTCCTTCCCGAACAGTCCGGCGGGCCGGATCATCAGCACGATGGCCATGATGAAGAACACGACGACGTTGGACGCCTCGGGCCAGAACACGCGAGTGAAGCCCTCCAGCACGCCCAGCACGAGGCCGGTGATGATGGAGCCGATGATGGAACCCATGCCGCCGATGACGACGACGGCGAAGACCACGATGATGAGGTTGCTGCCCATCAGCGGGGTGACCTGGATGACCGGTGCCGCCAGCACCCCGGCCAGCCCGGCCAGCGCCGCGCCGCCGGCGTAGGTGAGGGTGACCATCAGCGGCACGTTGACGCCGAAGGCCTGCACCAGCGACGGGTTCTCGGTGCCCGCGCGCAGCAGCGCGCCCAGGCGCGTGCGCTCGATGAGGAACCACGTGCCGAAGCACACCACCATCGACGCGCCGATCACGAAGCCGCGGTACTTGGGCAGGATCATGAAGCCCAGGTTGATGGCGCCCGAGAGTTCTTCCGGCGTGTCGTACGACTGGCCCGACGAACCATAGTGCTGCAGGAACAGGCCCTGCACCATCAGCGCCAGGCCGAAGGTCAGCAGCAGGCCGTACAGCGGGTCGAGCTTGTAGAGCCGCTTGAGCAGCAGCTTCTCCACCACGATGCCCACCAGGCCCACCACCAGCGGGCCGATGAGCAGCGCGGCCCAGAAATTGAAGTGGAACTGGATGCCCAGGTTCCACACCTGCGAGCCCACCTGCACGTGCGTCAGGTCGACGCCGTCCAGGCCCAGCCAGGCCACGTAGGCGCCCAGCATGTACATCGCCCCGTGCGCGAAGTTCACCACGCCCAGCAGGCCGAAGATGACGGCCAGGCCCAGGCTCAGCATCGCGTAGAACGAGCCGTTCACCAGGCCCAGCATGAGCTGGCCCAGCAGTGCCTGGAACGGCACGCCAAAAATCTCGGTCATCGGATCAGCCGATCACTTCCAGGCGGCGCACTTGGTTTCGGCCTTCGTGGTCCAAGCCGCCTCGCCCTTGATCGTCTCGACCACGTTGTAGTAGTCCCAGGGTTCCTTCGACGCTTCCGGCGTCTTCACCTGCATCAGGTACATGTCGTGGATCATGCTGCCGTCGCCGCGGATCCAGCCGTCCTTGGCGAAGACGTCGTTGATCTTCGACGCCTTCATCTTGGCCAGCACCTTGTCGGTGTCGTCGGAGCCCGTGGCCTTGACGGCGGCCAGGTAGTTGGCGACGGCCGAGTAGTCGCCGGCCTGCAGCGAGCCGGGCATCTTCTTCATCACGTCGAAGTAGCGGCGGCCGAACGCACGCGTCTCGGGCGTCTTGTTCCAGTACCAGCTGTCGGTGAGGTACATGCCCTGCGTTGTCTTCAGGCCCAGCGAGTGCACGTCCTGGATGAACATCAGCAGGCCGGCCAGCTTCATCGACTTGGTGATGCCGAACTCGTTGGCCGCCTTGATCGCGTTGATGGTGTCCCCGCCGGCGTTGGCAAGGCCCAGGATCTGCGCCTTGCTGGCCTGCGCCTGCAGCAGGAACGACGAGAAGTCGCTGGCCGACAGCGGGTGCTTGACCACGCCCAGCACCTTGCCGCCGTTGGCCTCCACCACGCGCGCGGTATCGCCCTCCAGCGCCGCGCCGAAGGCGTAGTCGGCCTGCAGGAAGTACCAGGTCTTGCCGCCGGCCTTGGTCACGGCGCCGCCGGTGCCCTTGGCGAGCGCCGTGGTGTCGTAGGCCCAGTGCAGGGTGGTAGGCACGCACTGCTCGTTGGTCAGTGCCGAGGTGCCACCGCCCACCGAGATCATGATCTTGTGCTTCTCGGCCGCCACCTTGGACATGGCCAGGTTGGTGCCGGAGTTGGTACCGGCGATGAGCACGTCGACGCCATTGGTGTCGAACCACTCGCGCGCCTTGGAGGCGGCCACGTCGGGCTTGTTCTGGTGATCGGCGTACACCACCTCGATCTTCTTGCCGGCGATGTTGCCGCCCGCGTCGGCAATGGCCATCTTGATGGCCTCGACGCCGCCCTGGCCGTCGATGTCGGAGTAGACGCCCGACAGGTCGGTGATGAAGCCGATGCGGATCACGTCGCCCGAGATCTGTGCCTGCGCCGCGCCGGCCAGGCCGAGCGCGCCGAGGCAGGCGATGGCCACGGTCTTGAGGGTGGCGGAAAAGGGCTTGAGCATGGTGAGTCTCCTGATTGGTCGTGGGTCTTGTGGACTTGGGGAAAAAAGAACGATGGGCGGATCAGACGCCCAGGTATTCGTGCAACTTGTCGATGCGGCCGGGCAGTTCGGCCTGCGTGAACTGCTGGATGACCTGGCCGTGCTCCATCACCAGGAAGCGGTCGGCCAGCGGCGCGGCGAAGCGGAAGTTCTGTTCGACCATGACGATGGTGTAGCCCTGCTTGCGCAGCGCGATCACCATCTCGGCGAGCTTCTGCACGATGACGGGGGCCAGGCCCTCGGAGATCTCGTCAAGCAGCAGCAGCTTGGCGCCGGTGCGCAGGATGCGCGCGACGGCCAGCATCTGCTGCTCGCCCCCGGACAGCCGCGTGCCCTGGCTGGGCGCGCGTTCCTTCAGCTTGGGAAACATCGCGTAGATCTGCTCGATGGGCATGCCACCTTCGGTGAGCACCGGCGGGAGCAGCAGGTTCTCTTCGCAGCTGAGGCTGGAGAAGATCCCGCGCTCCTCGGGGCAGTAGCCCAGGCCCAGGCGCGCGATCCTGTGCGTGGGCATGACGATGGTCTCCTGGCCCTTGACCTTGATGGAGCCCTTGCGCGCGCCCGTGAGGCCCATGATGGCCCGCATGGTGGTGGTGCGCCCGGCGCCGTTGCGGCCCAGCAGCGTGACGACTTCGCCTTCGTTCACGTGCAGGTCGACGCCGTGCAGCAGGTGCGACTCGCCGTACCAGGCGTTGAGGCCCTTGATCTCCAGGAACGGTGTGCTCATCTCAATGCGCTCCGACGAGCTCGGTCTGTGCGGTGCCCATGTAGGCCTCGATCACCTGGGGATTCCTCGACACTTCCGCGTACGGCCCTTCGGCCAGGAACGTGCCGCGCTGCAGCACGGTGATCGTGTCGGCGATGCTGGAGACCACGCTCATGTTGTGCTCCACCATCAGGATGGTGCGGTTGGCCGACACCTTCTTGATGAGCTGGCGGATGCGGTCGACGTCCTCGATGCCCATGCCCTGCGTGGGCTCGTCCAGCAACATCAGCTGCGGATCCATGGCCAGCGTGGTGGCGATCTCGAGCGCCCGCTTGCGGCCGTAGCTGAGCTCGACGGCCGGCAGCTGCGCGTAGGCGGCCAGGTCGACCTCGGCCAGCAGCTCCATGGCCCGCGCGTCGAGCTTGTGCAGGCTGCTCTCGGGCTTCCAGAAGTGGAACGAGGTGCCGAGCGTGCGCTGCAGCGCCACGCGCACGTTCTCGAGCACGGTCAAATGCGGGAACACGGCCGAGATCTGGAACGACCGGATGACCCCGCGCCGCGCGATGGCGGCCGGCGCCTCGCGGGTGATGTCCACCCCGTCGAACACGATCGAGCCCGAGGTGGGCTGCAGGAACTTGGTGAGCAGGTTGAAGCAGGTGGTCTTGCCCGCCCCGTTGGGCCCGATGAGCGCGTGGATGTGACCGCGCTGCACGCGCAGGTTCACCTTGTTGACGGCCACGAAGCCCTTGAATTCTTTCGTGAGATCGCTCGTTTCGAGGATATAGCTGCTGCTCATCGCACGCAGTGTAGGGGCAGCTCCCTAGCCGTAACAGTTCGCAGAAATACGTTCGGGTTAGCCCGGAGGGTTCCGTGGCCCGGCCGGGACGGTGGCGTCAGGATACTGAAAGGTAGGGCGCTTCCCGTCGGCAGACGAAGGTGCCCGGGAAGGTGTGAGGTCTTGCGTGGCAACATGCCGGTGGGATGCGGCGAGCCAAGGAACTTGCGTCGCGCTATTTCGTCAAGCGGGAGTCCTAGCTCTGCAACCGTGAATGAGACTTTCTTGCCAGACGCCTATGTGATCCGCGGTGGGCGTTCCGAAGTGCTGGAGGGAGAGTGGCGGCCGGCACGACTGGCGATGCTGAAATTTCCCGGCGTCGAGCTGCGAAGGCCTGGTACGACAGCGAGCGATATCGAGCGGCGCGCTCGATGCGTTCGGGCGCGACCTCGCTGTTCAACATGGTCGTGGTCGAAGGGGTCTCGGCACCCGTCTAGGCGCGCCTTGACGCCGAAGCGGCCCGCACGGCGCAGGCTTCTTCATGTCAAGAAGCGGCGCCCGTTGCGACCTGCGACCTGCGGCCTTCGCCGTTCACGCGTCCGAAACCGGCGAGCCTGCGCAGCATGAAGAAGCAACACTGGAACTCCTTTCACGGAGCCTTCCAGCCATGCACGTCGCCAGCGAACCCGCCATCCTCTACTTCGGCACGCCCGTCGTCGTCATCAGCACCGTCAACGACGACGGCAGCCCCAACCTGGCGCCGATGTCGTCGGCGTTCTGGCTCGGCTGGCGCTGCGTGCTGGGCCTGGGTGCCGCATCGCAGACCGCGCGCAACCTTCAGCGGTCGCGCGAGTGTGTCCTGAACCTGCCGTCCCAGGCGCAGGTGGCCCTGGTCGATCGCCACGCGCTGACGACGGGCGACGACCCGGTTCCACCGGCGAAGGCGGCGCGGGGCTATCGGCATGTTCGCGACAAGTTCGCCGCCAGCGGCTTCTCCTCCGAACCGTCGCGGACGATCGCGCCGCCCCGCGTGCGCGAATGCCCGGTGCAACTGGAAGCGGTGGTCGAGGCCGTCCACGGCATCGCCGACGACGACGACGCCCAACGCGGCCGCCTGCTGAACATCGAGGTGCGCATCGTGCGGGTGCACCTGGACCCAACCATCATCATGAGCGGGCTCCCGAATCGCGTCGATCCCGACAAGTGGCGCCCGTTGATCATGAGCTTCCAGAAGTTCTACGGCCTCGGGATTGAACAATTGCAGTCATCGGCGTTGTCCGGCATCGACGAGTCGCTGTACCGTAGCATCGACGTGGACCGGGCGCGCGAGACGATGCCGGGCTGACAGGGTGCAAGAGGAAACCGATCGATGTCGAATGGATACCCGACCGTGGCCCCGGTCGAACACGCGCGCCGTCTCGATCCATCGGGCGACTACGGCGTGGCCCATGCGGAGACCCTCGACCTTCCCGATCACTCGTTCGACCTTGCCGTCTGCTATCTCTCGCTGATCGACATCGCCGCATTGCAGCCGGCCATTGCGCAGATCCACCGGGTGCCTCCGCCCTGGCGGCGTCCTGCTCATCGCCAACCTCAAGAGCTTCGACACGGCGGCCGGGCCCGAGGGCTGGCGCACGGATTTCCTGCTGATGGAGTGGCAGAAGGCAAATCCTCGATGAACCGAAAAAAGGGGCTGTGCCCAAAAGCACAGCCCCTCTCGCAAGAGCTCAGCCGTCAGCTCACAGTCCCAGATCCGAAACGAACCGGTTCGTGAACCCCCAGGTGCCAGCCTGCCCATAGCTGTTGCACGTGGCCGAGGCGCTGCCCGCCGCGCAGTCCACGTCCCGGTCCAACGACCAGAAGTGGATGCCGGCAAGCCCGTTCGCCTTGGCCCATGCCGACAGCGTGTCGACGTTGGCGATGGTGAACACCTCGTCGGTGGCGTCGTTGCCGCCGATCATGGGCGTGACCTCGATCTGGTTGTACGGCACGCCCCAGTAGTTGTGCAGGTTCACCGCCGAGTTGATGGCCGACTGCGCCATGTCGCACTTGCCGCCACTGCCCAGCGTGCAGTTGCTGGCGATGGCGCTGCCGTAGTCCATGGCCATCAGGTTGATGTAGTAGCCGCCGAGGCCCGACGACTTGATCGCGTTCATCACGTTGACGCCGATGCCGCCCAGGCTTTGCGGCGAGTTGCCGCCCAGCGTGGCCAGCGTGAACGAGAACCGCAGGCCCGGATGGTTGGCCTTGGCCACCTTCACGCGCGCGATGAGGGCGTTGATCACGTCCTGTGACTGGCCACCCTCGATGTCGAAGTCGATGCCCTGCAGGCTGGCCGAGTTGTAGCGCTGGATGAACGACTCGAAGCCGGCATCGGATCCGCAGGTGAACACGCCGTTGGCGCCGCCCGTGGAGATGATGTACTTCTTGTTGGCGCCCACCCATTGCGACACGTTCTGCGCCACGAGGGCGGCGGGCGTCACGCCGGCCCAGTTCTCGGAGCCGCACTCGCCGGAGGCGAAGGCCCAGGTGAGCGACGTCTGCTTCGCGGGCATCACGTTGAGCACCGGAGAGCGGGCGCCGGTGACCGACGTGGAGATCTGGTCGACGTTCCAGTCCATGTTGATGGTGACGTCCTTGTACGACCCGAACACGAAGCCCGAGGGCGGCGGGGTGTTTTCGGTCCGCTAGGGGGGGCGGGCCGTCGGCCGCGGGC
>JACMOG010000567.1 GCA_014378125.1 Vitreoscilla sp.
AACCACCATCCCGACCCTTCCAAGCCCGAGAATCTGGTCGACCTGATCCGCACGGTGCACGCCACCGAGGCCGAGCTGGGCCTGGCGTTCGACGGCGACGGGGACCGCCTGGGCGTGGTCACGCGCGGCGGCAACATCATCTATCCCGACCGCCAGCTGATGCTGTTCGCGCGCGACATCCTCACGCGGGTGAAGGGCGCGCCCATCATCTACGACGTCAAGTGCTCGCAGCGCCTGCCCATCGCCATCCGCGACGCCGGCGGCGAGCCGCTGATGTGGAAGACGGGCCACTCGCTCGTCAAGGCCAAGTTGAAGGAGACCGGCGCGCCCCTCGCCGGCGAGATGAGCGGCCACATCTTCTTCTCCGAGCGCTGGTACGGCTTCGTCGACGCCACCTACACCGCCGCGCGCCTGCTTGAGATCCTGTCGCGCAGCGCCGATCCCAGCGCCGTGGTCGACGGGCTGCCGACCAGCTTCAGCACGCCCGAGCTGAACGTGTCCTGCGCCGAGGGCGAGCCGCCGAAGATCATCGAGCGCCTGCTGGCCGAGGCGAAGTTCCCGGGCGCCGAGATCCTCACCATCGACGGCCTGCGCGCGGAGTACGACGACGGCTTCGGCCTGATCCGTGCGTCCAACACGACGCCGGTGCTGGTGCTGCGCTTCGAGGGCCACACGCAGGCCGCGCTGGACCGCATCCAGCACGACTTCATGCAGGCGCTGCGCAAGGTCAAGCCGGACGCTCACGTGGGCGCCGCGGCTCATTGAGGTGGCTGCGCCGGCGATGACCTTGAAGCAGCGCCTGGCGCTTGTCGCGTATTCGTTCGCGCTGCGCCTGTTGCTGCCGGCCATCCTGGTGCGCTACTGGCTGCGTGGCCGCAAGGAGCCGGGCTATCGCGTGGCGATGCGCGAGCGCCTGGGCTTCGGCCCGCCGGTGGGGCCGGGCTCGATCTGGGTGCACGCGGTGTCGCTCGGCGAGTCGCGGGCGTCGAGCGGCCTCACCGACGCGCTGCGCCTGCGCCGCGCCGAGATGCGCCTGCTGCTCACCCACGGCACGGCCACCGGCCGCGACGCCGGCCAGGTGCTGATGCGCAACGGCGACCGCCAGTCGTGGCTGCCGCTGGACACGCCCGGCGCCGTGCGCCGCTTCCTGCTGCGCACGCGGCCCGCCATCGGCGTGCTGATGGAGACCGAGATCTGGCCCAACCTGCTGCACGCGGCGCAGGAGCGGGGCGTGACGATGGTGCTGGCCAACGCGCGCCTGTCCGAGCGCAGCGCGCGCCGCGGCCAGCGCCTGGCCGCGCTGATGCGTCCGGCCGCCGGCGCCGTCACCGACGTGCTGGCGCAGACCGAGGACGACGCCGAACGCCTGCGCGAGGCCGGCGCCACGCGCGTCGCGCTGTCGGGCAACCTGAAGTTCGACGTGCGGCCGTCGCCCGCGCTGCTGGCCCGCGGCAGGAAGTGGCACGCCGCCATCGGCCGACCCGTGGTGCTGGCCGCGATCACGCGCGAAGGCGAGGAGGCCGAGCTGATGCGCGAGTGGGGCCGCATCCAGGGCCGCCCCCCGTTCCTGATCGTGGTGCCGCGCCATCCGCAGCGCTTCGACGAGGTGGAGACCTTGCTCGTGCAGCACGGACTGCGCGTGCCGCGCCGCAGCTCGTGGGGCGAGATGCCGCCGGACGAGGCGCTGAAGGTCGACGCCTGGCTCGGTGATTCGCTGGGCGAGATGCCGCAGTACTACGCCAGCGCCGACGTGGCGCTGCTGGGCGGCAGCTTCATGGCCCTCGGGGGCCACAACCTGATCGAGGCCGCGGCCAGCGGCTGCCCCATCGTGATGGGCCCGTCCACGTTCAACTTCGCCGAGGCCGCGCGCCAGGCGGCCCTGGCCGGCGCCGCCTGGCAGGAGTCCGACATGGCCCATGCGCTGCGTCGCGCGCTGCAGGTGGTGAGCACGGACCTGCAGACCATCGCGAGCGCGCGCGCGCTGGCGTTCGCGGCCACGCACAAGGGCGCGGCCGACCGGATGGCCGACCGCATCGTTCGACTGTTGTAG
>JACMOG010000568.1 GCA_014378125.1 Vitreoscilla sp.
ACCCGAGGGCTTTGCCAGACCGAGCGTGCTGCCCGCGCCGCTGCTGGGCTGGGCCCGGACGGCGCCGGTCGCACTCGCCGCCATCGACGCGCAGGGCCGCGTCGCCTGGGTCAACGCCGCCTTCGAGTCGCTCACCGGCTTCGTCGCCGACCACGCGGTCGGCAGCGCCATCGCGGCGTTGCTGGCCGACGCGGCCGCGCCCGACTGGCTGCCGGCCGCCGGCGGGCTCGCGCGGTGGGGGGCCGCCGGGGCGGACAACCCGCGCCTGCTGACGCTGGTCTCGCCCGACGCCGAGGCCGATGCCGACGCCGAGATCCGCCGCCTGGCCGCCCTGCTCGACTTCGTGCAGTCGCACGCGCGCATCGGCCTGTGGGAGCGCGACGTGCGCACGCGCGAGGGCCGCTGGGATCCGCACATGTTCCGCTTCTTCGGCATCGACCCGCGCCGCGGCACGCCGTCCATCGCTCAGGTGGCGCAGTCCAGCGTGCCGCAGGATCGCCTGTTCCAGGTGCTCAGCGAGTCGATGGAGCAGCCGGGCAACTACGCCCATCGCTACCGCCTGCTCACGCCCACGGGCACGCTGCGCCGCTTGCGCTCGCACTGGAAAGTGGTCGCCGGCACGGACGGCCGCGCCGACCACGTGGTGGGGCTGGTGATGGACGACACCGAGACCTTCGAACTCGCGTCGTCCGTCGACGAGGCCGGCGCTCAGCTGCAACTGGCCACCGAGCTCGCCGACGTGTCGATGTGGCGCCACGACCTGGTGACCCAGCGCGTGCACATGAACGGCCGCGCCGCCACCGTGATGGGCGTGGAGGCGCGCAGCGAAGGCGTGCCCATCGACGAGATGCGGCTCAAGGTACACCCCGACGACCTGATGGAGGTGCTGGCGACCTATCAACGCGCGCTCGGCTCGCTGCGTCCGGAAGATACCCAGGCGCGCTACCTGGGCAAGGACGGCCGCTGGCACCACATCTTCACGCGCCGGATCACGCAGCGCGACGGCTTCGGCACGCCCATCGCGCTCAGCGGCGTGGCGCTGGACATCACCGAGCAGATCGAACGCGTGCAGCGCGCCGACGAGCTCGCGCGCCGGCTCGACGACGTCACCTCGGCGTCGGGCATCGGCGTGTGGCGCGTGCTGCGCGACGACGGCTCGGCGGAGTGGAACCAGCAGATGCACGACATGTCCGGCCTGCCGCCCGGCGAGCCCGCGCCGGGCTTCATGGAGTGGGTCGCCCGCTTCGTGCACCCGCAGGATCGCGAGCGCGTGCGCGACATCGGGCTGGCGTGGGCGGACCAGCCCGACACGCCGCTCGAGATCGTGCACCGCATCCTGCGCCTGGACGGCCAGGTGCGCCACGTGGTCACGCGTGCCCGCATCGAGCCCGAGGCCAGCCCGTACAAGGCCACCGGCGTGGCCATCGACGTCACCGACCGCGAACTCGCGCTCGCGGCCCTGCGCGCCGCCACCGAGCGCAGCGCGCTGGCCGCCCGCGCCGCGGGCATCGGCATCTGGGAGTGGGATGCCGACACCGGCGTGTCGCGCTGGGACGACGAGATGTTCGTGCTGCGCGGCCTGGCGCCGCGTCCCACCTGTCCCAGCTTCGAGGAGATGGCGGAGTGGGTGCATCCGGACGACGTCAACTACGTCAACGACCAGATCCGGAGCGCGCGCGCGGAAGACCGGCCGGCGTACTACGAGTTCCGCATCCGCCGCGTCGACGGCGTGCAGCGCTGGCTCGCCTCGCGCTCGCTGCCGATGCGCGACGAGACCGGCCGCACGTTCATGCGGCTGGGCGTGAACTGGGACATCACCGAGGCGCACGAGGCCGCGGCCGCGCGCCACGAACGCGAGCTGGTGCTGCGCGAGAGCCAGGCCAAGTCGGAGCTGCTCGCGCGCATGAGCCACGAGCTGCGCACGCCCATGAACGCGGTGCTGGGCTTCACGCAGCTGTTGCTGGCCGAGGAGGCCGCGCCGGATCCGGTCGCCGGCGCAGCCGCCACGCGCCACGCGCGCCTGGAGCACATCCGCTCGGCCGGCGAGCACCTGCTCACGCTGATCAACAACGTGCTGGAGCTGTCACGCCTGGACGGCCCGGCGCGCAACGTGGTGCTGCAGGCGGTGCGCCTGGACGCGATCGTCGATCAGAGCCTGCCGCTGGTCGAGGGCCTCGCGCAGCAGCACGGCGTCAGCGTGGTGGCGCCGCCCAGCGCGCTGCACGTGCGCGCCGACCCCACGCGCCTGAAGCAGGTGCTGGTGAACCTGCTCACCAACGCGATCAAGTACAACCGGCCCGGCGGCAGCGTGCATCTCGACGCGGCGCCCGACGCGGGCCGCGTGCTGATCCGCGTGCGCGACGACGGCGTCGGCATGACCTCCGAGCAGCAGGCCGACGCGTTCGAGCCCTTCAACCGCGCCGGCGCGGAGCGCGAGGGCATCGAGGGCACGGGCATCGGCCTGACCATCGTCAAGGCGCTGGTCGAGGGCATGGGCGGGCACATCGACGTGCGCAGCACGCCGGGCGTGGGCAGCGTGTTCGAGGTGCGCCTGGACGCGGCGGCCGAGTCCGGCCCGCTGGCCCTGCCCGCGCGGCGGCTGCTGTACATCGAGGACAACGCGGTCAATGTGATGATCGTCAGCGAGCTGGTGCGGCGCCGCTCCGGCATCGAGTTCGACAGCACGCCCGCCGGCGCCAGCGGCGTGGCCCGCGCCACGCAGACGCTGCCCGGCCTGACGCTGGTGGACATGCAGCTGCCCGACTTCGACGGCCTGGAGGTGCTCGCCCGCCTGCGCGCCAACCCGCAGACCGCTGGCCTGCGCGTGGTGGCGCTATCGGCCAACGCGATCCCCGCCGACATCCAGCGCGCGCTGCAGGCCGGCTTCGACGACTACTGGACGAAGCCGCTCGACTTCAAGGTGTTCAACGCCGAGATGGACCGCGTGTTCGGCGCCGTCCTCGCGCCCGCGGTGCCCGCCGCATGATCGCGCTGCGCTGGCTGACGCTGGACACCAGCGACAACGACGAGGGCGTCGTCACGATCGAGGCCCTCGCGTCCACGCCCGAATCGCAGCACGCCGCGGCGCTGGCCGAGGCGCAGGCGATGCTCGATTGGGCGTGGCGCGCCTTCCCGCACACGCACGGCCCCGCCGACGAAGGCGGCGAGTGGGATCACGACCTGCAGGTGGGCGCGGAGGGCGGCGGCTGGCATGCCGTCACGCTCACGCTGACGGGCACGCCCGAGTTCGCGCGGGCGCTGGGCGAGGCGTTCAGCGACGGCGAGGCGGATTGAGTACGGGGTGAGGCATCGTTCACGCTAGCCGCGGTGCCTGCAATGCCGCGAACTCGTCCATGCGCTAGAGTCCCGCCGGTCACGGACAAGAGGAGTCCGGACGTCCATTCAAACAGGGACGAAAGCTCATGGGTACGCTCATCAGGTTGCTGGTTGTCGTGGCCGTCATCTTCGGCGGCTGGAAGGTCTGGCACAACAAGCACAAGGTGCACGCGCACACCTTCGAGGTGCACGGCGAGGAGGCCTACGATCCGGTGACCAACCTCACCTGGAAGCGTTGCAGCTCGGGCCAGAAGTGGAGCGCGAGCGGCTGCTCGGGCGGCATCCCGGGCTACAAGTGGGACCAGGCGCAGCGCGTGCCGAACTCGCCGTGGCGCCTGCCCACCGAGAAGGAACTGGTCACGCTGATCGACCCGGCCAAGGCCGACAAGGGCGAGACCCCCGCGGTCGACACCGTCGTGTTTGCCGGCATCCTGCGCGACGGCGCCACCTACTGGACCAGCTCGCACTCCAGCCGCGCCAAGGCCTGGTACACGCGCTTCAGCCAGAGCGGCAACGGCCTGAACTCCGAGCCCGGCAACTACATGCAGAGCGAACTCAACGAGTACAGCGTCCACGAGGTGCGCGACGGCCGTTGAATACCCGCCGTTGCGCGCGGCCCCGCGCGCAACGGGCGTCCAGGAAGTCTCATCGGCTTGTGAGCAAGCCTTCCGCGCGGCGCCCGCCGCGAGTTGATATCGTCACCGGCATCGCACCTTCAAAGGATCGTTGCCCGTGACCCTCCACCGCGTCCTCTCCCTCGGCCTGGCCGCCAGCCTCGCCGTCGCGGCCTGCCCGCCCGCAACGGCGCAGCGCGACGCCGCGATGGACGCCGTCCTCGCCGCCCGCGCGCCGCTGGCCGTGTCGGGCGACGGCGCCTGGCGCCTGTCGGTGGACAGCCACGACGTGCTGCACCGCGCCGGCCTCGCCGACCCGTCCCGCGAATCGACCACGCAGTTGCCGCCCGGCGTGCAGGCCCTGGCAACGTCGGCCGACGGCCGCCGCGTGGCGCTCGCCAGCACCGGCCAGTGCATCGGCCGCGTCGACTTCGACGCCACCGGCGACGCCACCTCCGCGGCCTGGCGCGCGGCCAGCGGCTGGGCGGCGTCGATGCCCGCCGACTGCGGCACGCGCGCGCCGGCGCCGCCGGTGGCGATCTCGTCGGACGGCCCCTGGATCGCCGCGCCCGACGCCGTCGTCGATGCGGCCACGGGCCAGGTGGTGGCCTCGCTGCCGTTCGACGCGGCGCGCGTGCTGCGCCTGCAGTTCGTCGACCACGACGCGCGGCTGCTGGTGGCGCGCGTGCCGCGGCCCGATCGCCTGAGCCTGTCGGTGTGGGATCTCGCCAGCAAGGCGCTGGTCGACGACGTCGAGACGCGCGCGTCGCCCGCGTTGCGGCTGGACGTTTCGGCGCAGACCGGTGCGGTGTTCCGCGTCGACCGGGCGGCCTCCTCCAACGCCAACGCCAATGTCAACGACTCCGGCGACTCCGGCGCGCCGCTGGAGCTGGTCCGGTTCGCGCCGGGCACCTGCGTGGCCGCGCCCCGCGGGCGCGCCCGCCTGG
>JACMOG010000569.1 GCA_014378125.1 Vitreoscilla sp.
CAGCAGGGCCCCTCGGCACCCCCGGCCCGGCCTTCGCCATTTCCACGGCCTGTTCGGCGGGCGTCAAGGCCATCGCCACCGGCGCGCGCCTGCTGCGCGCGGGCGCGGTCGACGCGGCCGTGGCCGGCGGCGGCGACGCGTTGACGGGCTCCACCACCGCGGGCTCCTCGGCGCTGGACGCCGTGTCGGCCGAACGCTGCAATCCGCTGTCGGCCAACCGGCGCGGCATCAACATCGGCGAGGGCGCGGCGCTGTTCCTGATGGGCCGCGACGAAGGCCCCGTGCGTCTGTCCGGCTGGGGCGAGAGCGCCGACGCGCACCACATGTCCGCGCCCGAGCCCGCCGGCCGCGGCGCCGCCGAGGCGATGCAGCGCGCGCTGGCCCGCGCCGGCGTGGTTGCCGCCGACGTCGACTACGTGAACCTGCACGGCACGGCCACCGAGCAGAACGACGCGATGGAGAGCCTGGCGGTGCAGCGCGTGCTGGGCGGCGACGTGGCGGTGAGCTCCACCAAGCCGCTCACCGGCCACACGCTGGCCGCCGCCGGCGCCCTCGAGGCCGCGTTCGCGTGGCACACGCTGGTGGGCAACCCCACGGGCCGGCTGCCGGTGCACTGGTGGGACGGCGTGGCCGACCCGGCGCTGCCGGCGCTGCGTGCCGTGGCGCCCGGCACCGCGCTGGGCCGGCCGGTGTGCCACGTGTTGAGCAACTCCTTCGCGTTCGGGGGCAGCAACGCCGCGTTGCTGTTCTCGCGGCCATGACGACGCCCGCTGACCGCGCGCCAGCCTGGCCGCCGCACGAGATGGACGCGTGGGTGCCGCACCGCGGCGCCATGAGCCTGCTGTCGTCGGTGGAGCGTTGCGACGAGCTGAGCGTCGTGGCCCGCGTGCGGGTGCCCGCGCAGGGCGTGTTCGCCACGCCCGATGGCGTGCCGGCGTGGGTGGGCATCGAGTACATGGCGCAGGCCGTGGCGGCGTGGTCGGGCGCGCGCAACCGCGAGGGCGGCGGATCGCCGAGAATCGGCTACCTGCTGGGCAGCCGCCGCTACGAGGCTCACGTGCCGGTGTTTCCCGTGGGCGCCGAGTTGCGCGTCTTCGGGCAATGCGAGCTGATGGGAGACAACGGCCTGGGCATGTTCGACTGCCGCATCGAGCACGATGGCCGCGTGCTGGCCAGCGGGCGGCTGAGCGTGTTCGAGCCGCCAGCGAATCCAGGGAAAGGGTCGCCGCAGAGCGCACCCGGGGAAAGAGGATCATGAACGAGACCAACGAGAAACCGACCGGCCGCATGACCGTGCTGGTCACCGGCGCCAGCCGCGGCATCGGGCGCGCGATCGCGCTCGCGGTGGCGCGCGACGGCCACGACGTGGTGGTGCATTGCCGCACTGGCGTCGCGCAGGCCAACGCCGTCGCCGACGAGGCGCGCGCTCTGGGCGTCTCGGCGCGCGTGCTGGCGTTCGACGTCGCCGACCGCGCCGCCGCGTCCGCCGCGCTGCTCGCCGACATCGAGGCGCACGGCGCCTACTACGGCGTCGTCTGCAACGCCGGCATCGCGCGCGACAACGCGTTCCCGGCGATGAGCGGCGAGGAGTGGGACGCCGTCATCCACACCAACCTCGACGGCTTCTTCAACGTGCTCAACCCGGTGGTGATGCCGATGGTGCAACGCCGCAAGCCGGGCCGCATCGTCACGCTTGCGTCGGTGTCGGCGCTGATGGGCAACCGCGGGCAGACCAACTACAGTGCCGCCAAGGCGGGCGTGATCGCGGCGACGAAGTCGCTGGCCGTCGCGCTCGCCAAGCGCGCCATCACCGTCAATTGCGGGGCGCCGGGGATGTTCGACACCAAGATGGGGGACCCCCAGGTGCTGGAGGAAGCGATGAAGATCATCCCGTTGCGCCGCATGGGAACCCCCGACGAAGTGGCCGCGCTGGTGGCCTTCCTGCTCAGGCCCGAGGCGGCGTACATCACGCGCCAGGTGATCTCGGTCAACGGAGGGATGGTCGGATGAAGCGCGTCGTCGTCACCGGATTCGGCGCCATCAGCCCGCTGGGCCACGACTGGCCCACCGTGTTCGCCGCGCTCAAGAGCCTGCGCAACGCGGTCGAACACATGCCCGACTGGGCGCAGTTCGACGGCCTCAACACGCAGCTGGGCGTGCGCGCCAAGCCGTTCGAGCTGCCGGCCCACTACAACCGCAAGTCCACGCGCAGCATGGGTCGCGTGGCGCTGATGGCCACGCGCGCCAGCGAGCTGGCGCTGGCCGACGCCGGGCTGGTGGGCAGCCCGCTGCTGTCCAGCGGGCGCATGGGCGTGTCGTACGGCTCGTCGGCCGGCTCGCCGCCGGCGCTCGGCGACTTCGGCCGCATGATGACCGAGAAGTCCACCGCCGGCATCAACGCCAACACGTACATCAAGATGATGTCGCACACGGCGGCCGTCAACATCGGCGTGTTCTTCGGGCTCACGGGCCGCATCGTCACCACCACCAGCGCGTGCACGTCGGGCAGCCAGGGCATCGGCTACGCGTTCGAGGCGATCCAGACCGGCCGCCAGGTGGCCATGCTGGCCGGCGGCGCCGAGGAGCTCGACGCCACCGAGGCGGCCGTGTTCGACACGTTGTTCGCCACCAGCACGCGCAACGACACCCCGCGGCTCACGCCGCGCCCGTTCGACGCCAAGCGCGACGGACTGGTGCTGGGCGAGGGCGCCTGCACCCTGGTGCTTGAGGAGCTGGAGCACGCGCTGGCGCGTGGCGCCACCATCCACGCCGAACTGCTGGGCTGGGGCACCAACTCGGACGGCACGCACGTGACCCACCCGAACGCCGCCACCATGGCCCAGGCCATGCGCATGGCCCTGGTGGACGCGCGCATCACGCCGGACTCGGTGGGCTACGTCAACGCCCACGGCACCGCCACCGAGCAGGGCGACATGGCCGAGTCGCAGGCCACCAGCGAGGTGCTGGGCCCGCGCGCGCCCATCAGCTCGCTCAAGAGCTACATGGGCCACACGCTGGGCGCCTGCGGCGCGCTGGAGGCCTGGATGACCATCGAGATGATGCGCGAGGGCTGGTTCGCCCCCACGCTCAACCTCGAAGAGGTCGACCCGCGCTGCGGCGCGCTGGACTACATCACGGGCGAGGGCCGGATCATCGAGACCGACATCGTGATGAGCAACAATTTTGCGTTCGGGGGAATCAACACGTCGTTGATCTTCAGGCGCTGGGTCGGTTGAAGACAAGTTTCCAATTCATCCTCAGGAGGGAGTTCACATGAAGCAGGTTTACATGCTCGGCGCAGCGCTGGTGCTGATCGGTGCCGCCACGTCGGCCGACGCGGCCAGGTCGGCGGCCTCGTCCGAACAGGTGTCGTTGCTCACACCGGTGGTCTTCGCGCCGACGACCGACCCGCGCGCCGAAGTGCGCGACGAATGCAAACTGGGCGAGATGCTGACCACGCACGTGGGTGATGCGCTGCGTCGTGCGAACAAGGGTCCAGGCGTTACTGAATCGACCGACGGCGACGTGCTGAAGATCACCGTCACCACGATCTGGGGTGCCCGCGGCAACAACTGGACTGGCCCGAAGGGTCTCGGACTCGATGCGGTGATCCTGCATGACGGCGTCGTGGTGCGCTCGACCAGCCTGCATCGCACCACGATGGGCGGCTTCTGGGGCGCCTTCAAGGGCATCTGCGGCTTCATGGAACGTGACTCCGTGAGCATCAGCAAGGATCTGGCGCGTTGGACGCGCGACCCGAAGTTCGTGCCGCCGTCGGAAGACGTCACCGCGCCCGAAGCGGCCATCGTCCCGGCGTCCGAAGCCGGTCGTTGATCACGACATCCATCCGACGTACAACCAGTGGGTCAACGACCTGAGTACCGCCATCCGCGAAGCCGTGCGCACGCGCAACGGCGAGCGGTATTGACATTTAAGCCGAGGAATCCATGAAGAAGCTCATCTCCGCCTCCCTGCTGTGCCTGGTCGCCGCCGCGCCGGCGTTCGCCCGCAACGATCCGGTCAACGTCACGCTGGAATCCGTCCTCGAGATGCCCGAGGCCAAGGCCAAGCTGGACGACACCGTCAAGTTCTACCTGGCGGGCAAGTCTCCCAAGGGCGGCAAGAAGCTGGGCGAAGACATCGCCAACGCCAAGACCAACGCCTTCAACAAGACGCCGGAGGAGGCCTGCAAGTGGGCCGCGCTGTCGGCCCTGATCAGCCTGCACGATCGCGCCGTGCGTGACGGCGCCAATGCCGTCGTCGACATCGTGAGCTACAACAAGCACGAGCTGTTCAGCAGCCCGACCGACCTCCAGTGCATCGATGGAACCTTCGTCGGCGGCATCGCGCTGAAGGGCACCTTCGTCAAGATCGGCAAGTGATGAGCTCCTGATGCTGCAGGTGGCCGTGGCGCCGATCGACGAGACCGGAGACGTTGCGGCGCCCGTGTGGCTGGGCGCGTCGGAGCGGGCGCGCTGGGCGACGCTCGCGCCGTCCGCACGCCTGGCCTTGGTCGAGAGCCGCAGGTTGCTGCGCAGCCTGTTGCGGACGTGGTCCGGTGCGGCTGACGATGCCTGGACGATCTCCGCCGACGCCGGCACGGCGCCCATCGTGCAGGGCCCCCGCACCGTGAGTGCGAGTATTTCGCACCGGCTGGGCTGGGTCGCGGCGGCGGTGTCGGACGCGGCGGTCGGCGTCGACGTCGAGGTATCGCGGCGGCCGCGCTCCGACGCCTCGGAACGCGCGGCGCTGATGCTGGCGCCAGCCGAACTCGAGGACTGGAACGCGCTGCCGGCCGAGCGGCGCGAACCGGCCCTGTTGACCGCGTGGACGGCCAAGGAGGCGTGGTTCAAGGCCGTGGGCGGCGGCGGCGCGCCCTGGGACTTCCGCAAGGTCATCGCGCGTTCCTGCGCGCCCGCCGGCGCGAACGTGCGCACGTGGTCCGCGCCACCGCTGCACGTGGCCGTCTGCAGCGCGAGCGCCGACGATCTCGCTCACGCGGAATGCGCGGGCATCGACCCGGCCGCGCCTGGCCGGTACTGGCGCGTCGCCGGCGCCTGAATCCCGAGACCAACGATGCCCACCGCCAAGCCCTTGCCCGACTAC
Source organism: Vitreoscilla sp. (assembly GCA_014378125.1). The sequence goes on from JACMOG010000569.1 coordinate 5,107, forward strand.
ATCCCCGAGACCGCCTTCGGCGACTGGTTCCTGCAGACCCGAACCTGGGACGTGCACGTGCTGGAGGTGGCGCTGCGCGACCTGGCGCGGCTGGATCCCGCGCCGCGCGACCGCTACCCGGTGGTGGTCGACGTGGGCTGCGGTTGGGGCGGTTCCCTGCGCAAGCTCAACGAGCGCTTCAGGCCCGAGCGCCTGGTGGGCCTCGACATCGCGCCCCAGATGGTGGAGGCCGCCACGCGCGAGGCGGCCCGGGTGCGCACGGCGTCCGGCAACGCGGCCGAGGTCGTGCGCGCGAGCAGCGCGGCGCTGCCGCTGGCCGATGCCAGCGTCGACCTGCTGTTCTGCCACCAGACCTTCCACCACCTGGTCGACCAGGATCGCGCGATCGGCGAGTTCTTTCGCGTGCTCAAGCCGGGCGGCAAGCTGCTGTTCGCCGAGTCCACGCGGCGCTACATCCACTCGTGGATCATCCGGCTGCTGTTCCGCCACCCGATGGAGGTGCAGAAGACGGCGCCCGAGTACCTGGCGCTGGTGCGCGCCGCTGGCTTCGCGGTGCCCGACGCCCAGGTGTCCTGCCCGTTCCTGTGGTGGAGCCGCGAAGACCTCGGGCTGATGGAACGTGCGATGCGCATCAGGCCGCCGGCGGTGCGCGAGGAGACGCTGATCAACCTCGTCGCGATCCGGCCCTGAGGGCGCCGACGATCGGCACGCGCTGATCGAGGTCATGGATCGGGCACGGGCTTTGCTGCAGCGTCACCAAGCTCGTCAGCAAAGCCGGTAGCATTCCGCCATGACCCTCATCATCGAAGACCGTCCGCAAACGCTTGGCGAAGAGATCGCCAACGCGGTCAGCCACGGCCTGGGCTTCCTGCTGGCCATCGCGTCGCTGCCCATCCTGGTCGTCATGGCCGCTCGGCATGGCACCGCCGTCAACATCGTGGCCGTGAGCATCTTCTCGGTCACGATGATGTTGCTGTATGCCGTGTCGATGCTCTACCACGCGGTGCCCGAGGGCCGCGTCAAGTCGTTCCTCAATCGGGTCGACCATGCGGCCATCTACCTGTTCATCGCCGGCAGCTACACGCCGTTCGCGCTGGGCGTGCTCAACGGCCGCTGGGGCTGGACCCTGTTCGGCGCCGTGTGGGCCATGGCCGCCGCGGGCATCGCCGTCAAGCTGCTCAACCTCCTCACGCACCCGCTGTGGTCCACCGGCCTGTACGTGGCGATGGGATGGTCGGCGCTGCTGGCGGCCGGCCCGTTGATCCACGCGATGCCCACGGCCGGGCTGCTGTGGCTGCTGGCCCGCGGGGTGGCCTACACGCTGGGCGCCGTCGTGTTCATCTTCGACTCGCGCGCCAGGTACCTGCACTTCGCCTGGCACCTGTGCGTGCTGGCGGGCACCACCTGCCACTTCTTCGCGGCCCTGTGGTACGCGACGCCGGCACGGCTGGCCTGATCTCCTTGGTTCCCACGCGGATTTGGCCGGGAGGCTGAATCCGGCCGCGCGGGTCCCACGTAATCCTCTTGATCCTGCAGCGCCCGGTCGGGCCGCGGCATGGCCAACAGCAAGGGGGAGCGCATGTCCGGTTTCATCGAGATCCAGCACGACGAATGGGTGGCGGTCGGCCCCGACGTGGCCCGCGCGCACTACGTGGACCTGCACCATCGCGAGGTCGCCCGCGTGCACCCGCACGAGCGCCTGCGTGAGTTGCCGCCCGGGCCCGCCGGGCCTCGCTACGAAAGCGTGGAGCGCGTGGGCTGGCGCACCATCCGCAACCTGTTCGAACGCCAGGAGCGCTCCGACGGCAGCGTGCTCGACCACTGCGTTTCCGGCCCGCACTGGGGGCGTTCGATGGTGGCGCGCTTCTTTCGCAGCAACGATGGCAGCCACGCCGGGACGCTGGTCGAACTGACGCTGACGCAGCCGCTGCGGCCGTTCGTGGGGAAGCTGGTGGGACGTTTCATCCGGCGGCGCCTGGAGGCCGGGCTGCGCGAGTTCGCGGCCGAGTTGAAGAGGGATGTGGAACGCGGCTACAAGTCGGAGCGGAAGTTGCGGGTGGCCTGACCGGCGCCTACAGCATGGCGTGGTGGCGCAGGCGCGCGGGCAGGGCGCGCACGTCGGGCGCGAGGGCTGCGGCCGATGGGGCAGCCAGGTCGCCCGCCAATGCGCCACGCACCAGCCGATCGAGCGTCTGCGCGTGCGGCAGCAGCGGCCCGAAGAACACCACCAGGTCGCCGCGGGCCAGCAGGATCGTGGGGAAGTCCTCGATGTCGAGGTCGCCCACCAGTTCGGATTCGTCCTCGATGTCGACCCAGGCGAAGCGCAGCGGGACGCCGGGGTGCGTGGGCTGCAGCGCGTCGCGCACGTGGAGGAGGGTGTCGCGGTAGGCGTCGCAGGTGCGGCACCATTGTGCGCACAGGCAGGCCACGAGCAGCGGCTCGGAGGAGGGCGGGGTCATCGGCTCGGCGCTCATGGCCTCGAAGTGTGCCTGCAAAAAAGTAAAAGGGAGCGAGACGCCTGTCCCGCTCCCTCCACCCGCCGAGGCCCGTCAACCCCGGCGTCCCGTCACGCCCCCTTGCGTTGGCGCAGGGCCAGTGTGTGCCCGGGGGGCGGGGTGCGGCAACGACGCAAAAGGCATTTGCAAACACGCTGCCAGGGTGGGGTTCACTTGTTCGGCTGCGGGGTGATGCGCAGGTACGGCCGCACCGCATCCCAGCCCTTGGGAAACCTGGCCTTCAGCACCTCCGGATCCTGCAGCGACGGCACGATCACCACCGGGTCGCCGTCCTTCCAGTTGGCCGGCGTGGCCACGCTGTGCGAGTCGGTGAGCTGCAGCGAGTCGATCACGCGCAGGATCTCGTCGAAGTTGCGGCCGGTGCTGGCCGGGTAGGTGAACGTCAGGCGGATCTTCTTCTGCGGGTCGATCACGAACACCGAGCGCACCGTGGCGGTGGCGCTCGCGTTGGGGTGGATCAGGTCGTACAGCAGGCTCACCTTGCGGTCGGCGTCGGCGATGATCGGGAAGTCGACCGTGGTCTTCTGCGTCTCGTTGATGTCGGTGATCCACTGGTGGTGCTGCTCCACCGGATCGACCGACAGCGCGATGACCTTCACGTTGCGTTTCCTGAACTCGTCGCCCAGCTTGGCGGTGAAGCCGAGCTCGGTGGTGCAGACCGGGGTGAAGTCGGCCGGGTGCGAATAGAGCACGCCCCAGCTGTCGCCGAGCCATTGGTGGAAATGGATCGGGCCTTCGCTGGATTGCTGTTCGAAGTCGGGGGCGATGTCGCCGAGGCGCAAGGTCATGACGGTTCTCCTGTAGGGGTCTGGCGAGTCTAGCCAGCGCGCATCACCCCTCCAACGATGGGATGCGCATGACCATTCGCGCTGTGCAAGGGGGGCGCGACAGGCCGGGCGCTCCCGGCCGGCTAAAATGCTCGTTTTCCCCAAAACCCTCCCGGCGAACGTCATGCGCCGGGCAGCGTCGCATCCAGGAGCGTCTTCTTATGGCCGGGCACTCGAAATGGGCCAATATCCAGCATC
>JACMOG010000049.1 GCA_014378125.1 Vitreoscilla sp.
CGCCACGACTTCGAGGCCACGGTGGCCGTCCAGCCGCCGCAGCCGGCGCTGTTCGACACCGGCGAGGAGGACGACGACGCCGCCGAGCGTTTCGCCAACGCGGCGCGCGAGTCGCAGGCCGCCCGCACGGTGAACCCGCCCGCCGAGGCGGTGCCCGACGCCGACACCTACGTCACCGACGAGGCGATCGAGATCGAAGCCCCGCGCGAGGCCGGATCGCGACGCGGCAACCGCGGCGGACGCAGTGGCCGTGGCGGCGCGGCCCGCAAGAACGCGGCGCCCGAGGCGCAACGTGCGGCCGAGGTGCCGGCACCTGCTCCGGCTCCTGTTCCTGCACAGGCACCCGCACCCGCGCCGGTGGTGGTCGAAGCTCCCGCTCCCGCGGTCGCTGCGAAGACGCCGCGGGCCCGCAAGACGCCGGTGGCGAAGAAGGCAGTGGCTGCCGTGGCCGAGAAGCCGGCTGCAAAGAAGACGGCGCGTCCCGCGCGCAAGACCAAGGCGGCGGCCGACGAGGCTTGATCGAGGGAGATGCCAGACCCCTTCGACCCAGGCGCACGAAGGGGCCTGGCCCCTGCCAAGCTCAGGCGCCGGGGCCCGTCAGGCAGCGCCCCAGCTTGGCCGAACCTGCCGCCAGCGCGCGGGCCACGCCGCGCGTGGAGCCCTCGTTGAAGCTCTCGGCCGGCGTGCTGGTGAGGTGCTCGGCGTACTCGCCGAGGTCGTCGTCGGCGAGCGTGGCGTACGTGAACGCGTAGGCGGGCAGCGAGATCTGCGTGTAGTGCTGGATCAGCTGCGGCCGGCGGCTGGCCATCGTCGCCTTGATGTCGGCGATGGTGGCGGGCGTCGCCGACGGATCGAGGCTGGCCATGCCTTGCTGCACCGCGAAGGCCATCTCGATGAGCGTGTCGGCCATGATCTCCACCGAATGCGTCTCGGTGAGGATGGACTGCAGCGCGGCCCGGCGCTCCGGGCTGGCGGCGTCCAGCGCCTGGCCGCCCTGGCGCAGGCGCTCCTGCGGATCGATCATGCGGCCGGCCGAGGCCTCTTCCGCCGCCGCGATCCTGCGGCCCAGCGGACTGTCGTACCAGGCCTGCAGCGGCAGGACGTCCACGGGCTGCAGCGCGCCGGCCACCGCATCGACCGCGATCGCGCGCAGGCCGGCGGCGCCGAACGACGTCTGCGCGCAATCGAGCATCCGGGCCTTGCGCTCCGCCGACACGCCGGCGCCGTTCTTTTCCAGCGCGTCGGACATGCCCGCGCGCACCTGGCTACCCAGCGAGTCGAGCTGCACCCACAGGCCCGACTTGTGCGTGAGCTCCTGCGCCGCCTGGTTGGCGATGGCGGCCATCGCCGCGCCCGGGACCGCCATCAGCGCGAGCGCGAGGCTCCACATCGGGGTCGGTCGGGTCATCGAGGCTCTCCTGGTCGCTGTCGGGGGTCGAGCCGAGTATAGGGACGCGATGTTGCTACGACGTACGAGACCTCAGTGCGGCGACCTCGGCCTCCAGCCGCTTGCGCTCCGAGATGTCCTGCGCGATGACGGCGAACTGGCCCTGCACCGGACGGTAGGCCACGATGTCCCACCACCGGCCCGACGCCCCGAGCTGCTCGAAGCGCGTGGGCTCGCCCGTGAGCGCCACGCGGCCGAAGCGGCCGATCCAGTCGGCCGGGTCGCGGGCGATGTCGGGAAACACGTCGGTCACCCGGGCGCCCACCGCGGTGGCCGCGTCGATGCCCAGCATCGCGCTGAAGGCCGCGTTCATCGCCAGGTAGCGGTAGTTCACCGGCGTGCCGGCCTCGTCCACCTCGATGGTGTGCAGGGCGTGTCCGCTGGAGAGGTGGTCGAACAGCAGCCGGTAGCGCTGCTCGCTGTTGCGCTGGCGCAGCTCCAGCGACTTCATGCCGGTGATGTCGAACCAGGTGCCGTAGAAGCCGTCGGCCTGGCCCTCGAACGGCGCGGCGGGCACCAGCGTGACGCGCAGCTGGCGCAGCCCCGAGGTGGTGAGCATCGCCCACTCGAATTCCTGGCGCCGCCCGCCCAGCACCGCCTCGACGTGCGGCTCGAGCGTGCCCCAGCCCCGCGCGTCGAGGGCCGAGATGAACTCGCCCAGGCGCACGCCGATCAGGCGGTCGGTGGGCAGGCCCACGGCGGCCTGGAAGTCGCGGTTGACGAAGCGCGTGACCGCGCCGCGATCCCAGTAACCCACCAAAGCCGGCATGTTGTCCACCACTGCGTCGAGGTGCGCGTGGGTGCGGTTCAGCTCGCGCTCCAGCCGCTTGGTGTCCGTCACGTCTTCCAGCACGGCCAGCGAGCGGGCGGTGCCCCCATGCTCGTCGCGCTCCAGCCGGGCCGACAGCAGCACGTCGATGACGCTGCCGTCGCGCCGCATGAACTGGTACTCCACGCGCTCGCAGCGGCCGGTGCGGAAGAACGCGGGCAGCACCACGTCGCGCGCATGCGCCCGCGACGCGGGCGTGAGGAAGTCGGACGACAGCCGCCCGATCACCTCGTGGCGCTCGTAGCCCAGCAGCGCCAGCCAGCGGTCGCTCACGTAGAGGATGCGGCCGTCCGGGCCGATGGAGTGCAGGATGGCGGGCGTGGCCTCGTACAGCCGACGCACGCGCAGCTCGCTCTCGGCGAGCCGGCTGGTGGCCTCGAGCAGCTGGCGGCGCTGCACCAGCATCGCGCCGACGATGGCGGCCAGGTGCGTGAGCATCGAGCGCTGGTGGTCGTCGAGCTCGCGCGGTGCGCGGTCGATCACGCAC
>JACMOG010000570.1 GCA_014378125.1 Vitreoscilla sp.
CCAGCGCGTCGTTGCACACGAAGGGGCTGGGCCGCACGCCCAGGCCCATGTAGAACCCCCATTGCCCGGCCAGCCAGCCCAGCAGCGCGAAGCCCGCGAGGCTGAAGGCGAACATCAGCACCATGCGCTTGACGATGTGGCGGTGCGCGAAGTGGCCCAGCTCGTGGGCCAGCACGGCCTCCACCTCGTCGCCGCTGAGGCGCTTGAGCAGGGTGTCGAAGAACACCACGCGCTTGCCGGCGCCGAAGCCGGTGAAGTAGGCGTTGGCATGGGCCGAGCGGCGGCTGCCGTCCATCACGAAGAACCCCTTGGCGCGGAAGCCGCAGCGCTGCATCAGCGCCTGCACGCGCGCCACCAGCGCGTCGTCGGCGAGCGGCTCGAACTTGTTGAACAGCGGCGCGATGAGCGTGGGGTACACCACCATGGCCACCAGCTGGAATGCGGTGAGCGCGCCCCAGGCCCACAGCCACCACAGCGAGCCGGCGACGTGCATGATCCACAGCACGAGGGCCAGCAGAGGCCCGCCGATGACGATGCCCAGGCCCGTCGACTTGACCAGGTCGCCGATGAACAGCGCGGGCGTCATCTTGTTGAAGCCGAAGCGCTGCTCGAGGCGGAAGGTGCGGTAGAGCTCGAACGGCAGGTCGATGAGGGACGAGATGAGCGTGAAGGCGCCCACCAGCAGCAACTGGTAGACCATCGAGCCCCAGCGCGGCGCGGCCCAGTCGAGCAGCACGGCGTTGAGCGCGCCCAGGCCGCCCAGCAGCGTCCAGGCGATGAGGATGGCGCTGGAGAATGCGCTGTCGACGATGCCCAGGCGCAGCTTGGCCAGGGTGTAGTCGGCTGCCTTCTGATGCGCCGCCAGCGGCACGGTGGCCGCGAAGGCGGATGGCACGGCGGCGCGGTGCGCGGCCACGTGGCGCAGTTGCCGCGTGGCCAGCCAGAACTTGACGAGCAGCGAGCCCAGGATGGCGGCCGAGAACGCCAGGGAAAGGACAACAGGATTCATATGCCGCAAGTGTAGGGGGTCGAACACACCGCCTGCCGGCGCCAGAGGTGCGATAACCGCGCCGGAGGCGGCTAGATGCGTGCCGGGAGCCCGAAACGCAAGAGGGCGGGCTGACAGCTTGTTACGGGTACTTGGCGCCGACGTGGTGGCGCCGCTGCTCCCCGGGCTACCATTCTTCAACAGTCAGGGTGACGACGCAATGGAGAGCGGCCAGTGAGCAATCAGGATATCGAGGGCAATGCCCCGGCCGAAGAGGCCCCGGGCGCGCCCGCCGGCGCGCAGGCCAACCTGGAGCAGGAGTTGGCCAAGGAGCGCGACGCGCGCGTGTTGATGCGTGACCGCCTGCGCCACACCGAGGCGCTGGCCGCCGAGTCGCACGCGTTGCGCTCGCGCATGGCCGACGAGCTCGCCCGCGTCACGGCCGACCGCGACCGCCTGCGCGACGCCGCTTCGTCCTCGTCCTCGCCGTCGTCCGCCTCCGCGCCCTCGACCGCGTCCGCCTCCGCCTCCGCGCCCGGATCCCCGCTCGAGGCCACGGTGCCTTTGCATCGCCCTGCCGCGCGGCCCATGACGCCGCGTGCCGTCGAGTGGCCGCTCGATCCGCCGCCGCGGCCGGCGCTCCCGCGCCGCAGCGGCCCCTGGGGCGCGCTGGCCATGCTGGCCGGCTTGGCCGTGGTCGTCGGCGCCGCGGCCTGGTTCACCGGCACGCTGCCCGGCCGGTCGCCGACCGTGGCACGCGACGCGACCGCGCCCGCCGTCGCCGCGGACGCCACGCCGACGCCGGCCTCGGCGCCCACCGAACGCCTTCCGCCGCCGCCCGCCGCCAGCGTGCTGGCGGACGCCCCGCCGCCGCCGGCCAACATCCCCCG
>JACMOG010000571.1 GCA_014378125.1 Vitreoscilla sp.
GCACAACGCCGCCACGAACGCCTACATCTTCGCCGACGGCTAGATGACGGACCTGGGCACGCTGGGCGGGACGAACAGCTACGCGCTGGGCATGAATTCATTCGGCGACGTGATCGGCATGTCCACCCTGGCCGGCAGCACCGTACAGCATTCGTTCCTGTACAGCGACGGCAAGATGAGCGACCTCAGCACGCTGTTTCCGGGCGTGACCAGTTTCGTGGCGGCCGGCATCAACGACGCGAGGCAGGTCATCGGCACCGCCACCACGCAGGCCGGTTCCATCCGAGGGCTCATCGTGTCGGCGGTTCCCGAGACGCAGGGCTTCATGCTGTTGGTGGCCGGGTTCGCCGCGCTGGCCACTATTGGCCGCCGCCGCCGCGACCTCTGATCAGAACCTGAGCAGTTGCCGCGCCGCGGCCACCATGAACAAGGTGTTGGTGGTGAGGTAGCGCCTCCACAGCCGCCCCGGCTCGCTGAGCAGGCGATGCAGCCATTCCAGCGAGAGACGCTGCATCCAGTGCGGCGCGCGCCGCACGGTGCCGGCGTGGAACCCGAACGCGGCGCCCACGCCCACCATCACCGAGCGGATGCGGTCGCGGTGCTCGGCCATCCAGATCTCCTGTTTGGGGCAGCCGAGGGCGACCCAGATCGTGCTGGCGCCCGAGTCGTTGAGCAGTTGCACCAGCACCTCGTCCTCATTGGCATCGAGCGCGCGGAACGGCGGCGAGTGCGTTCCCACCACGCGCAGGCCTGGAAACGCGTCGGCGATCCGCGCTTGCAGCCGCACGAGGGTGTCAGGCGTGGCGCCCAGCAGGAAGACGGACTCGCCGTAGACCGAGGCGGCCGCGAAATAGCGCCACATCAGGTCGGGCCCCGACACGCGCTGCTGCGCCTCGACGCCGGTCTTTCGCATCAGCCAGGCCACCGGCGCGCCGTCGGGCACCACCATGTCGGCGCCTCGCAGCGAGCTCGCCAGGCGCTCGTCGCGCTGCGCCGTGACGACCGAATGCACGTTGCAGGCGCAGACGTAGCGGCTCTCGCGCGCCGCGGCCCAGCGCAGCAGGGTGGCGATGGCGCCGCCCCAGTAGACGACGTCGATCTTGGCGCCGATCACGTCCTGGCGTTGGCGGAATTCATGCATGGGAGCTTTCGAGCGCGGCCGTCTCGTCGATCGCGTCGCGGTAGATCTCGATCAGTCGCGCGTAGTTGATGTCTGCCGTGTACAGGCGATCGAAGCGCTCGCGCGCGTTGACGCCCATCCGCGCCATGGCCTCGGGGTGGGCGTCGGCCCAGCGCAGCGTCTCGCCCAGTTGGGCGGCGTCGCCGGGTTCGAACAGCAGGCCGGTGACGCCGGGCTCGATCAGTTCGGCCATCGCGCCCAGGCGGCTCGCGATCACCGGCAGGCCTGCGCCGAAGGCCTCCACCAGCGTGCGCGGGAAGTTCTCATACCACAGGCTGGGCAGCACCAGCGCGACCGCGCCCCGCATCTGCGTCTGCACATCGGGCTGCGAGAGCGCCCCCAGCAGCGTCACGCCCGCTCTTGCCTGCAACGGCGCAGCATGCGGACCGGTGCCGGCAACGCGCAGCGACATGCCGGGGCACGCGCGCCAAGCCTCGGCCAGCACGTCGATGCCTTTCTCCGGCGCGAGCCGACCGACGAACAGGAAGCCCTCGCGCGCTCCCGGAGAAGAGGCGCGCGGGATGTCGGCGAAGTTCGGCTTCACGACGATGCGTCCGGCGGGCAGCCCGGCCTGCACGAACTTTGCGCGACAGAACTCGTTGAGCGCGATGTAGCGGGTCACTTTGTCGCGCCAGGTTCCCAGGCCGCGATGCAGCGCCAGCATGCTCGCCACCACGGCAGTCTGCGCCCGCGATCCCCGGTAGCAACCGTGGACCACGGCGGGCCAAGGGGTGCGGCCCACGCAGCTCTCGCAGACGCGACCCTCACGCAGGAACATGGCCTGCGGGCAGGCCAGCCGGAAATTGTGCAGCGTCTGCACCACCGGGACGCCGGCCTCGGCGCAGGCCCAGTAGAGCGACGGAGAGACCAGCGGCAGCGTGTTGTGCACGTGGACGACTGCAGGCCGATGGCGCCGCAGCAGCGCCAGCGCCTCGGCATGGGTGCGCGGCGACCAGAGCGTCTGCACCGCCAGGCGCAGGCGGCCGAGGCCGTCGGCTTCGTGGTTGTCGCGCCGCATCTCGATCACCTCGTGGCCTTTGCGCGCCAGCAGCGCCGCCTCGTCCGCGACCACGCTGTCCTCGCCGCCCGGCAGGCCGTAGGCGTTGTGCACCAACAGCACGCGCTCGCGGCTCATGGTGCC
>JACMOG010000572.1 GCA_014378125.1 Vitreoscilla sp.
AGCGTCGACGATCCGCAGGCCGACAGCGTGTGCAGGCCCTGAGTGAAGACGTCGGACACCAGGTCGCCCGTCAACCGCACCGGCGTCAGCGCGCAGCGCACGTCGTCCGGCTCGAGCCGGTCGAAACGCAGCAGGCGCAGCGCGCTGCCGTAGCCCGCGGCGCTGTCCTGCACCGGCAGCACCACGCACCCGGTCGAGTCGACGAACGGCTGTCCTCCGGGGCGGGCGCCGCCGCGGTCGGTGCGCACGGGATTGGAGGCGACCGGCGTCCAGGGGCCGGCCAGCGCCGGGGCGTGCGCCACGTGGAGCTCACGCTGGTCGCGGGCGCCGGGGCCGACGATGGCGTAGAACATCCACCAACGTCCGCCGTGCTGGATCAGCGACGCGTCGGCGCCCGGGATGCCGGCGAGCAGGGGGGCGTGGCGTTCCCAGCGATCCAGCGAGTCGTCGACGGCGCGGTAGAGCGCGATCTCGCCCGCGCCGGCCGTCTCCGGCAACATCCAGGTCTGGCCGTCGTGCTCGAACACGTTCGGGTAGGAGAGATGGAACGGCCGCACCAGCACCACGGGGCCCGGCCGCCAGCGCCGCTCCGCCAGGCTGTACTCATGACGTTCGATGTGGGCGCGCTTGGTGCGGTAGTCGTAGGCCTCGACGAACACGTGCAACGTCTGGCCGCGAACCAGTCCGAACGGATCGGCGAAGTAGCGCCAATCGCCCGCTTCGGGCATCCACGCGATCTGGTCGCGCAGCGCCCGAAGACGGTCCGCATCGAGCGAGGCGATAGGCGCGGGAACGATGCCGACGGTCCAGAAGTCGGACCGGGGTGCCCTAAGCATGCGGCGAGGAGAGATTCATTGCCATCTCGACCTGACCGAAGGGCCGACCGGCGATGACCTGGCGGTAGAACGCCACGACGCGTGCCACGGCGGCCTCGCGGTCGTAGCCGGAAACGTCATAGGCGACGGGCTCGCGCAGGTCTCGCGGCACGTCCCGCAGGGTGGACAGCTCCTCCGCGATGGCGATGCCGAGCGCCGGTACATCGCCGATCGGCACGATGCGGGCCGGCTGGTTGGCCAGCATCTCCAACGGGCCCTGCGTGGCCGTGGCGATCACCGGGAGGCCACAGCGCATCGCCTCGAGGATCGCGAGCGGAAACGCTTCTTCGCGGGAAGGAGACACGAAGAGGTCCATGGCCTGCAACGCGCATTCGACGTCGCTGCGGAACCCCAGCAGGCGAATGCGCGGATCCCCGTCCGCCAGGCGCTTCAGCTCGGGCATCTGCTTGCCCTCGCCAAGGATCGCCAGCGCGGCGTCGGCAGGCGCATGGGCGCGGAAGGCGGCGACCAGCAAGTCCATGCCCTTGCTCTCGTGCAGGCGGCCGAGCGAACCCACCAGCAATTGATCCGGACGCAGGCCCAGCTCGGCGCGCAGGTCGCCTGCCATCGGCGGATGTCGGGGCGCCCAGTTGTGGATCACGCTCACGTCGCCCGCGTAGTCGCCCAGTAGCTGGCGTTGGGCCGAGTTCACGCAGATCAGCCCATCCAGGCGCGCATGGTGATGCGCCTTGTATCCAACGTGAAGCGTGCCGATGCGATGGGCGTCACCGACGTGTGCCACCGCCTTGCAGGCCGGTCCGAGGTGGCCGTGGACGATATCGGCGCGCAGCCTGCGTGCGAGTCGGTCGACGCGCAAGCCGCGCGCCAGCGGCATCCGCAGCCCGTGGAATGGAACGGCGCCGCCCAGCGCCTCCTTGACCGCGGAACCCCGCATTCCGACGACATGCACGTCGTGGCCGGCAGCCGCTTGCGCGA
>JACMOG010000573.1 GCA_014378125.1 Vitreoscilla sp.
TCCCCGCCGCGCCGTCGCCCGAGCCCTGCCACGACGTCCGCGGCACGCCCGTCGCCATCGGCTACGACTGGCGCGCCGGCCCGTTCGGCACGCAGCGCGGCATGACCTGCGGCCCGCTGCCGGGCGCCGCGCGCCTGATCTGGTGGAGCGGCGCCAGCATCGCGCCGCGTGTGGATGCCGCCGACACGTCGGCTCGCCTCGCGCCGGCCATCGACGGGGCCATCGGCGTGTCGGCCGACGCCACGCAGCTGCACGTGGTCAACCTCGCGCTGCAACGCGAGATCGCGCAGATCGCCCTCGGCGCCGTCGTGGCGGGCCAGGTGTGGGTGCTGGCGAGCCGGCGCCTGGTGCTGGTGCAGTCGACGGCCAGCGACGGGCACGCGGGGCTGCGCGCGTATGCGTTGCCGTGAGCAAACCTGTCATCCTGCGACTTCGCGCAGGATGACGGGGTTTGGGCGGCGCGGTTAGGATGCGCCTTCCGACCCCCCTCCTGGAAGGCGACCGGCCATGGCAGCCAAGAACACGATCTGCATCTGGTACGACGGCACCGCGCTCGACGCGGCCCGGTTCTATGCGGACACGCTGCCCGACAGCGCGGTCAGGGAGGTGAATCGCGCGCCGGGCGACTACCCGTCGGGCAAGCAGGGCGACGTGCTGACGGTGGAGTTCACCGTGGCCGGCATCCCTTGCCTGGGCCTCAACGGCGGGCCGATGTTCAAGCACACCGAGGCGTTCTCGTTCCAGATCGCCACCGACGACCAGAAGGAGACCGACCGGCTCTGGAACGCGATCGTGGGCAACGGCGGCGAGGAGAGCGCCTGCGGCTGGTGCAAGGACAAGTGGGGCCTGTCGTGGCAGATCACGCCGCGCGCGCTGTCGGCGGCCATCACCGATCCCGACCCGGCCGCCGCCAAGCGGGCCTTCGACGCGATGATGCAGATGCGCAAGATCGACATCGCGGCGATCGAGGCGGCCCGCAAAGGCTGAAAGTCCGGAAGGCCCGGCTTGCGCACTATGGCGCAAGCCTCGCAAACCCGGTGACGTCGACGCCCCACCGCGTCCACCGTCCTGTCGTGTTACGCGTTAAGCTGGAACAAACCGCTTCCGGCACCCCCGAGACCCCGTGGACGAACCCTTGAATTCCCCTCCCGGCGCGCCGCCGGCGGACGGCGGCGACGCGCTGCCCGCCGGCACCCGCCTTGGCGAGTTCGAGATACGCGAGGTCATCGGGTCCGGCGGCTTCGGCATCGTCTACCGGGCGTGGGACGAGGCGCTGCAGCGCGACGTGGCGCTGAAGGAATACATGCCGGTCTCGATGGCCGGACGCAGCGCGGGCGAGCGCGTCACGCTGCGCTCGCGCACGCACGAGGAAGACTTCGAGCTCGGCCGCCAGTCGTTCGTCAACGAGGCGCGGCTGCTGGCGCGCTTCGACCAGCCGGCGCTGGTCAAGGTGTTCCGCTTCTGGGAGGGCAACGGCACCGCCTACATGGCCATGCCGCTGTACCAGGGCCGCACGCTGCGCCAGCTGCGCAAGACGATGGCACCGGGCACGGCCGACGACGCGTGGACGCGCGCGTTGATCGATCCGCTGCTGGACGCGCTGGAGGTGATGCACGCCGCCGCCGTCTACCACCGCGACATCGCGCCCGACAACATCCTGTGGTGCGACGACGGCCGTCCCGTGCTGCTCGACTTCGGCGCGGCACGCCTGGTGCTGGCCGACCGCACGCAGAACGTCACCGCCGTGCTCAAGCCGCAGTTCGCGCCCATCGAGCAGTACGCCGAGACGCAGTCCATGCGCCAGGGCCCGTGGACCGACCTGTACGCGCTGGCCGGCACCTGCTACTTCATGCTCACCGGCCGCGCGCCGGTGCCGGCCACCGCGCGCGTACTCAACGACGAGATGGAGCCGCTGCTGCGCATCCTGCCGCCCGGCTGCTCGCCGCGCCTGCTGCAGGTGCTCGACTGGGCGATGGCGGTGCGCCCGCAGGATCGCCCCCAGTCGGTGGCGCAGATGCGCGACGCGCTGGAGGGCCGCATCGCCATCCCGCTGCGTCCGGTGCATGGCGTGGCCGCGGGCCACATGCCGCCGGTCCAGGCCGACCCCGCCGCCTTCGACAAGACGGTGCAGGCCACGATGCGCATCGAGCCCACGCGCAAGACCACGCGCGTGCCGGCGCCCGGCCCGGCGCTGGCGTCGGCTTCGGCGCCGTCCACGCCGCCGCCGGAGTCGGTCTACGACACGCCCGAGCGCAGCGTGATGCTGCCGCCCAAGTCCGGCCTGCCGCTGCGGGCCGTGATGGTGGTGCTGGTGATGGCCGCGGCGATCGCCGGCGCGTGGACGACGCGCGCGCAGTGGATTCCGATGCTGCCGGAATCGGTGCAGGCGCTGATCCCGAGCGCACAGGAGGCCGCGTCGGCGCCCGAGGCGGCGGCGAGCGCGTCCGAGGCGACGCCCGCCGCACCGGCGGCCGCGGCGA
>JACMOG010000574.1 GCA_014378125.1 Vitreoscilla sp.
CCCACGACGACGCGCCCGTCGGGCTGGTGGCCAACGTCTGCGCCGTCACGCCGGCCAGCGATTCCCACGCCGACCGAGTCGCCACCGTACGCGCCGCCGCCAGCGCCAACCACTGGCCGCTCGATCCGCTGTTCCTGGGCCACTACCCTGCCCCGCTGCGCGAGCTGTGGCCCGAGGCGCACGCGCCCATCCGCGACGGCGACATGGCCGTCATCGGCGTGCCGCTCGACTTCGTGGGCATCAACTACTACTTCCGCCAGGTGATCGCCAGCGACGGCGCGCATGGCTTCGTCGTGAAGCCGCTGCCCGGCGTGGAGCGCACGCAGATGGGCTGGGAGGTCTACCCCGACGGGTTGCGCGACCTCCTGCTGGAGTTCAAGCAGCGCTACCCGAACCTGCCACCCGTCTACATCACGGAGAACGGCATGGCCAGCGCCGACGCGGTGGCGTCCGGACGCGTGCATGATGCGCAACGCGCGCGCTACTTCAACAGCCACCTGGCGGCCGTCGACGCGGCGATGCGCGGCGGCGTGGACGTGCGCGGCTACTTCGCGTGGTCGCTGATGGACAATTTCGAATGGAGCTACGGCTACGAGAAGCGCTTCGGCCTCGTGCACGTGGACTACGGCACGCAGGCGCGCACGCCGAAAGACTCGGCGCTGGCGTTCAAGCAGTTCCTGGCGGCCCGTCCGACGGCCGCCTGATCATCCAAGAACAATCAAGGAGACAAGACATGTCGAACGACATCACCCGCCTGGCCCTCGCCGTGGCGCTTGCGTGCGGCGCCGTTGGCGCCGCGCATGCCCAGGCCAATCGCGCCGAGGTGCTGCACTGGTGGACGTCCGGCGGCGAGTCCGCGGCCGTCAAGGAGCTGGCCAAGGCCTACACGCAGGCCGGTGGCACCTGGGTCGACGCGGCGGTGGCCGGCGGCGAGCAGGCGCGCGCCGAGGCCGTCAACCGCATGCTGGGTGGCAAGCCGCCCACCGCGGCGCAGTTCAACACGTCCAAGCAGTTCCTCGACCTGATCGACCAGGGCATGCTCAACAACGTCGACGTGGTGGCGGCCGCCAACAACTGGGACAAGATCCTGCCCGCGCCGATCCTGAGCGCCATCAAGATCAAGGGCCACTTCTACGCGGTGCCGGTGGACATCCACATGCCCGCGTGGTTCTGGTACTCCAAGCCCGCGTTCGCCAAGGCCGGCATCGCCACCGAGCCGAAGACGCCCGACGAGCTGTTCGCCGACCTCGACAAGCTGAAGGCCGCCGGCATCGTGCCGCTGGCCTTCGGCGGCCAGCCCTGGCAGGAGAAGATCACGTTCTACGCGTGGCTCGCCAACGTGGGCGGCCCCGACATGTACATGAAGCTGTACCGCGACAAGGACGCCGGCCTGGTGATGTCGCCGCAGTTCAAGGCCGTGCTCACGTCGTTCAAGCGCCTGCACAACTACGTGGACGCGGGGTCGCCCAATCGCAACTGGAACGACGCCACCGCCATGGTGATCTCCGGCAAGGCCGGCGTGCAGATCATGGGCGACTGGGCCAAGGGCGAGTTCGCCACCGCGCACCAGACCGCCGGCAAGGAGTTCGGCTGCTTCCCCGGCTTCGGCCCGAAGAGCCCGTACCTGGTGGCGGGCGACGTGTTCGTGTTCCCCAAGGTCTCCGACCCGGCGCAGGTGAAATCGCAGCAGCTGCTGGCCACCGTATTCACGTCGCCGGCCACGCAGGTGGCGTTCTCCAACAAGAAGGGCTCCATCCCCATCCGCACCGACGTCGACGTGAAGTCGCTCGACCTGTGCGCGCAGCAGGGCGTGGCGATCATGAAGGACGTGTCGCGCCAGCTCCCCACGCCCGAGATGCTGATCACGCCCGACCTGGAAGGCTCGCTGCAGGACGTCATCACCAAGTTCTGGAACACCAACCAGTCGGCCGACGACGCGGCCAAGGCGATCGTCGCCGCGCTGAAGAACGGCTGACCGCTTGAGCGCTCGCCGCCCGCTCCTGCGCCACGCGGTCGCGTGGCTCGCCCTGCTGCCGATGGTGGCCACCGTGCTGTGGGTGTACGTCGGCAGCGTGCTGTGGTCGATGCGCATCTCGGTGAGCAGCTCGCGCACGCTGCCCATCGACGACTGGGTGGGCCTCAAGCAGTACCGACGCCTGTTCGACAGCGAGCGCTGGACGCTCTCGCTGCAGAACATGGCGCTGTTCGGCGTGCTGTTCATCGTGGCCTGCCTGGCCATCGGCTTCCTGCTGGCCGTGTTCATCGACCAGCGGGTGCGCGGCGAGGGCGTGCTGCGCACGATCTTCCTGTATCCGTACGCGATGTCGTTCGTGGCCACCGGCCTCGTCTGGCAGTGGATGCTCAACCCCGAGCTGGGGTTGCAGGCCACCGTGCGCGGCTGGGGCTTTGCCGACTTCACGTTCGACTGGATCGTGCGCCAGGACGCCGTCATGTATGCCATCGTCATCGCCGCCGTCTGGCAGGCCTGCGGCCTGGTGATGGCGCTGATGCTGGCCGGGTTGCGCGGCATCGACGAGAGCCTGTGGATGGCCGCGCGCATCGACGGCATCCCGGCCTGGCGCGTGTATGCCAGCATCGTGCTGCCGATGCTGGGCCCGTCGTTCGGCACCGCGTTCGTGCTGCTGTCGGTGAGCGTGGTGAAGGTGTTCGACGTGGTGGTGGCGATGACGCAGGGCGGCCCCGGGCTGGCCAGCGAGGTGCCGGCCAAGTTCATCATCGACAACCTGCTGGTGCGCGCCAACATCGGCCTCGCGTCGGCGGCGTCCACCGTGCTGCTGCTGACCGTGATGGCGCTGCTGGCGCCGTGGTTCTACGCCCGCGCGCACGCCTCACGCCGCGCCGAACGCGTCGCACGCGCGCAGCGCGCGGACGAGCCGCCGCGGGTGGCCGCATGAGCGCGGCGATGGTGCCGCGCCGCCGCATGCCCGCGCCGGCGCGCATCGGCTTGTACGTGTTTCTCTTCACCGCCGCGCTGGCCTTCCTGCTGCCGCTGTACGTGATGGTGGCCACGTCGCTCAAGCCGATGGAGGAGATCCGCCTGGGCAACCTGTTCGCGCTGCCGGTCAAGATCACGCTGGCGCCGTGGGCGCAGGCCGGGGCATCGGCCTGCACGGGGCTGGAGTGCGGCGGCATCCGCACCGGCTTCATGAACTCGGTGGCCATCGTGATCCCCAGCACGGTGTTGTCCATCCTGCTGGGCGCGCTCAACGGCTACGCGCTGTCGTTCTGGCGGCCGCGCGGCGCGCAGACCTTCTTCGTGGTGCTGCTCACCGGCGCCTTCATCCCCTACCAGGTGATGCTGTTCCCGCTGATCCGCGCGCTGGCCACGATGGGCCTGTTCGGTACCCTGCCGGGCATCGTGCTGATCCACACGCTGTTCGGCATGCCGGTGATGACGCTGCTGTTCCGCAACTACTACGCCGGCGTGCCGCACGAGCTGTTCATGGCGGCGCGCATCGACGGCGGCGGGTTCTGGCGCATCTTCGTGCAGCTGATGCTGCCGATGTCGCTGCCCATCATCGTCGTGGCGATGATCATGCAGGTGACGGCCATCTGGAACGACTTCCTGCTGGGCCTCGTGTTCGCCGGCCACGACTGGCTGCCGATGACGGTGCAGCTGAACAACATCATCAACACCACCACCGGCGAGCGCCTGTACAACGTCAACATGGCGGCCACGCTGCTGACGTCGCTGGTACCGCTCACGGTCTACCTCGTCTCGGGCCGCTGGTTCGTGCGCGGCATCGCCGCCGGCGCAGTAAAGGGTTAGCTTGAACGTTTCCATCAAGAAGCTGGGCGTACGCATGGGCGCCAACACCGTGCTCTCGGACCTCGACCTCGACGTCGTGGCCGGCGAGTTCCTGGTGCTGCTGGGCCCGTCGGGCTGCGGCAAGTCGACGCTGCTGCACGCCATCGCGGGGCTGCTCGACGTCGATGCGGGCAGCGTGGAGATCGGCGGCAAGGACGTCACCTGGGCCGACCCGAAGGATCGCGGCATCGGCATGGTGTTCCAGTCGTACGCGCTCTATCCGACGATGAACGTCGAGCGCAACATGTCGTTCGGCTTGCGCGTGGCGGGCGTTCCCAAGCCCGAGATCTCCAGGCGCGTGGAGCGCGCCTCGAAGATGCTGCAGCTCGACGCCCTGCTCGCCCGCAAGCCGGCGCAGCTGTCGGGCGGCCAGCGCCAGCGCGTGGCCATCGGACGCGCGCTGGTGCGCGAGGCGCAGGTGTTCCTGTTCGACGAGCCGCTGTCCAACCTGGACGCCAACCTGCGCACCGAGCTGCGGCGCGAGCTGAAGGCGCTGCACCGGGACCTGGGCGCCACGATGATCTACGTCACCCACGACCAGGTGGAGGCCA
>JACMOG010000575.1 GCA_014378125.1 Vitreoscilla sp.
CGGCCTGCCTGGCCACCGGCCGCGCCGCCGGCCTGGGGGCGGCGCGCTGGCTCGACGCGCGCTGAACCGCCGCATGTTTGACTCATGACCGCTCGAAGATCTCGCGCTCCTTGTCCATGGCCTCGCGCTCCCCCTCCCGTCGTTCCCGCTCCGATGTCGTCCGCGCGCCCGGGGCGCTGCTGCTGGCGCTCGAAGGCCGCGCGCCGTGGGAGTTCGCGGCCAGCCTGGCCGCCGCGCCGCTGCTGCGCCGGCTGCCGCGCGGCGACGGCCACCGCGTGCTGGTGCTGCCGGGCCTGGCCGCCAACGACCTCAGCACGCTGCCGATGCGCGTGTTCCTGAAGGATCGCGGCTACGCCGCATTGCCGTGGGAGCAGGGCCTGAACCTCGGCCCGCGTCCGGGCGTTCTGGAGGCGCTGCGCGAACGCGTGCGCGCCCTGCATGCGGCCGACGGCGCGAAGATCAGCCTGGTGGGCTGGAGCCTGGGCGGCGTCTACGCGCGCGAGCTCGCCAAGGAGATGCCCGCCCGCGTGCGCTGCGTGATCACGCTCGGCTCGCCCTTCGCCGGCCCGCCGCGGGCCACCAACCCGGGGTGGCTGTCCGAGCGCGTCAGCGCCCCCCCCGAGCCCGACGCCGCGATGCAGGCCGCGCTGCGCATCGCACCGCCGGTGCCCACCACGTCGATCTATTCGCGCTCCGACGGCATCGTCGCGTGGCAGTGCAGCCTGAACCCGGCCGGCCCGCTGGCCGAGAACATCGAGGTCCATGCGAGCCACATCGGCCTGGGCCTGAACCCGCTGGCCATGATGGCCATCGCCGACCGCCTGGCGCAGGATCCCGCGCACTGGCAGCCCTTCCCTACCGACGGCCTGCGCGGCCTCTTCTTCAAGACGGGTTGCAAGCCATGAAGGTCCACGCCAACGGGTTGATGATCGAAGTCGACGACCAGGGCCCGCGCGACGCGCCCGTGGTGCTGTTGGTGATGGGCCTGGGCATGCAGCTCACCGGCTGGCCCGACGAGCTCGTGGCGCTGCTGGTGGAACAGGGGTTCCGCGTGGTGCGCTTCGACAACCGCGACGCCGGCTTGAGCGACGACTTCGACCACGCCGGCGTGCCCAGCATCGCCTGGAACTTCCTGCGCCACTCGCTGCGGCTGACGGTGCGCGCGCCCTACGCGGTCAAGGACATGGCCACCGACGCCGTCGGCGTGCTCGACGCGCTGGGCATCGCGCGGGCGCACGTGGTGGGCGCGTCGCTGGGCGGCATGATCGCGCAGCACGTGGCGGCGCACTGGCCCGAGCGCGTGGCCAGCCTTACGCTGATCATGACCACCAGCGGCTCGCGCCGCCTGCCGGGCCCCACGTCGGGGGCCCGCCGCGCGCTGCTGTCGCAGCCCGCCAACCGCGAGCCCGAGTCGCTGATCGCGCATTCCATCAAGGTATTCACCGCCATCGGCAGCCCCACGCTGCGTCCCGATCCGGCCGACCTGCGCGCTCGCGTCGTCGCCAGCATCGAGCGCGCGTCGCGGCCCGCGGGCTCGGCGCGGCAACTGCTCGCCATCGCGGCGGACGGCGACCGGACGCCGCTGCTCGCGCGCATCC
The DNA here is from genome assembly GCA_014378125.1 of Vitreoscilla sp. The sequence goes on from JACMOG010000575.1 coordinate 1,599, forward strand.
AGGCGCCCACGCAGGTGATCCACGGCGTGGTCGATCCGCTGGTGCCGGTGGCCAATGGGCGCGACCTGGTGGAACGCATCCGGGGCGCGCAGGGCGACTTCATCGACGGCATGGGACATGACCTGCCGCAGGCGTTGCTCTTGCGCATCGCGCAATCCATCATTCTCAACGCGGGCCGGGCGGACTGAACGTCAGCTTGTTGCGTGCGAGGCGTTTCAGGTGAAGGCACGACTCCCCCGCCTCGCCGTGCCGGCCCGGGGTCGCCCGCGGACAACTTCGCAGGGGAAATTCGAAGGTTCTTTGTCGAGGTGGCTGCGAGTCTCCGGCCCATCGAGGGCCATCGACGGCTTCGCGCCAACGTCACCCTGCGAACGGCCTCAGCGTCTGTCGCATGAGTCGCTTCGCGCTCTTGCTTCGCCATCGGCGGTGAGGTCACGGCGGTGGGTCAAGTCCTGCCTTGGCAACCCATAGTTTCGAGCGATGCGAGCGGCGGGGTCCTGACCCCTAGTTCCCTCGTCCGCAGCGGAACATCGGCGTGCGGCTGTCGAGGCCCTCGACGGGCCGAGACACGCAACATCAATCCATAAATCACTGCCTCCTCCGCCCGCGAATGGTGGCTGCGGACGGCCCCGGGCCGGCACGGCGAGGCGGGGGAGTCTTTTTTGGGGAG
>JACMOG010000576.1 GCA_014378125.1 Vitreoscilla sp.
CGGTTTCGAGGAAGCCGCCAGAGCCTTGTTTGCCGGAGACCTGGCGCATTTCCGCACGCTGCTATCGCCGTGGCCGGCGGATATTCGCGCGCACCTGCAAGACCTGGCTGCGCCCGCGTTTGAAAAACACGCCGTTCAGGACGGCCAGCATGTTTAAGTCCTTGCGCTCCGGCGAAGCCGCCATGCCATTCATCATGTTGACGGTGTTGATCGACATGCTGGCCATCGGCCTGATCATCCCGGTGTTGCCCGCGCTGGTGGGCAGCTTCGAGAGCACGGCGTCCGCGCGCATCGGCGCCTACATCCAGGTGATGATGGCGTTCGGCTTCGCCAACTTCATCGCCTCGCCGATCCTGGGCGCGCTGTCCGACCGGTTCGGGCGCCGCCCGGTGCTGCTGATCGGCTTCAGCGGGCTGGCGCTGAGCACGCTGGTCACCGCGTTCGCCACCTCGTTGTGGATGTTGGTCGCGGTGCGGCTCGTCAGCGGCTCGATGCAGGCCAACATCGCGGTGGCCAACGCCTACGTCACCGACATCACGCCACCCGAGGATCGCGCGAAGCGCTTCGGCATGCTGGGCGCCATGTTCGGGCTCGGCTTCATCCTGGGGCCCGTCATCGGCGGCCTGCTGGGCAACATCAGCCTGCGGCTGCCGTTCCTGTGCGCCAGCGTGCTGTGCGTGTGCAACTGGCTGTACGGCTGGTTCGTGCTGCCGGAATCGTTGCCCGTGGAGCGGCGCCAGCCGTTCTCGTGGGCGCGCGCCAACCCCGTCAGCTCGCTGATGCACCTGTCGCGACTCGAGGGCATGGGCCCGCTGCTGGGCGTGGTCGCGTTCACGTCGTTGTCGCAGTTCATCCTGCAAGGCACCTGGGTGCTCTACACGCAGCACAAGTTCGGCTGGACGCCCGCGCAGGTGGGCTGGTCGCTGTGCGCCGTGGGCGCCATGTCGGTGCTGGTGCAGGGCGTGCTGGTGGGCAGGCTCACGCAACTGATGTCGCTGCGCCGCCTGGTCGTGCTCGGGCTGGCGTCGTCGTCGGTCTGCTACGTGGCCTGGGGCCTCGCCACGCAGGGCTGGATGATGTACGCGGTCATCGCGTGCAACGTGCTCGGCTTCGCCGCCGGCGCGTCGTTGCAGGGCCTGGTGTCCAACGCCGCCGACCAGGACGCGCAAGGCCAGGCGATGGGGGCCGTCGCCGGCCTCTCCAGCCTCATGGCCGTGATCGCCCCCATCGTGGGACCGTTGATCCTGCAATCCGTCGCCGACGCCCCGCGCGGCGACTGGCGCCTCGGCGCCTCTTACTACGTCTGCGCCGCGCTGCTGCTGTGCGCGATGACCATGACCATCCTCCATTTCCGCCGGCTGCGTGCCGGCACGGCGGGCGCCGCCGTTCCCGCCAACGCCTGATCTCCACTTCCACCTCCGACTCGCCGCCATGCACGACAAGATCCTCATCCTCGATTTCGGCTCCCAGGTCACGCAACTGATCGCGCGCCGCGTGCGCGAGGCGCACGTCTACTGCGAGATCCATCCCAACGACGTGTCCGACGAGTTCATCCGCTCGTTCGGCGCCAAGGGCAACATCCTGTCGGGCAGCCACGCGCGCACGTATGAAGACGCCGAGCTGCGCGCGCCGCAGGCCGTGTGGGACTCGGCCGTGCCGGTGCTGGGCATCTGCTACGGCATGTTCGCGATGACCGTGCAGCAGGGCGGCGAGGTGGAGGCGGCCAAGGAACGCGAGTTCGGCTACGCCGAGGTGCGCGCGCATGGCCACACGAAGTTGCTCGAAGGCATCGAGGATTTCATCACCCCCGAAGGCCACGGCATGCTCAAGGTGTGGATGAGCCACGGCGACAAGGTCACCAAGCTGCCGTCGGGCTTCCAGCTGATGACCAGCACCGGCAACTGCCCCATCGCCGGCATCGCCGACGAGTCGCGCGGCTACTACGGCGTGCAGTTCCATCCCGAGGTCACGCACACCGTGCAGGGCCGGGCGCTGCTGAACCGCTTCGTGCTGGACATCGCCGGCGCCAAGGCCGACTGGATCATGAACGACCACGTCGAGGAGGCCGTCAAGCGCATCCGCGAGCAGGTGGGCGACGAGGAAGTCATCCTGGGCCTGTCCGGCGGCGTCGATTCCAGCGTGGCCGCCGCGCTCATCCACCGCGCCATCGGCGACCAGCTGACCTGCGTCTTCGTCGACCACGGCCTGCTGCGGCTGAACGAAGGCCAGCTGGTGATGGAGATGTTCGCTGGCCAATCCGGGAAAAGCATTCAGGCCAAGGTCGTGCATGTGCAGGCAGCCGAGCAGTTTCTGGGCCAATTGAAGGGCGTGACCGACCCCGAGCAGAAGCGCAAGATCATCGGCCGTGAGTTCGTCGAGGTCTTCCAGGCCGAGGCCGCCAAG
>JACMOG010000577.1 GCA_014378125.1 Vitreoscilla sp.
CGTTACGGTACCCACCGCGCGTAGCGCATCACACGGCCCGGTTTCTGCCGCACCGTTGTTGCGTCCCATTAAGCCTGTTGCGCGGCGGAGGTTGGATTCCGAATGGGAAGAGTTTTAAAGGGTAATTTCTCCGCAAAAGAACAGTCGTCAGAAATGGGCATCGCAATTCGTTTTACGGCTTCTTCCAGCGTTAAGCCTTGAGCAAGCACCAACTTGATCGCCTCCGCCCGGAACTCTGGCGTGTATGTCGTTAAGTTCGTAGGTTCACCCCTTTTGATAAGTTTATCAAATGAAAGTGTCCACGAAACTCAGGCTACTTCAACCCTTACTCCACCGTCACCGACTTAGCCAAATTCCGCGGCTTATCCACATCCGTTCCTCGCGCCAGCGCCGTGTGATATGCCAGCAACTGCAACGTCACCACATGCAGGATCGGCGACAGCACCCCGTAGTGCTCCGGCATGCGAATCACGTGCAGCCCGATGTCGCTCTCGATGCGTGAATCCGCATCCGCGAACACGAACAACTCCCCCCCACGTGCCCGCACTTCCTGCATGTTGCTTTTCAACTTCTCCAGCAACGCATCATTGGGCGCCACGGTCACCACCGGCATCGCCGACGTCACCAGCGCCAACGGTCCGTGCTTCAGCTCGCCGGCGGGATACGCCTCCGCGTGGATGTAGCTGATCTCCTTCAACTTCAACGCCCCCTCGAGCGCGATCGGGTAGTGCAGCCCGCGTCCCAGGAACAGCGCGTTTTCCTTGGTGGCGAACTCGTCGCTCCAGGCCATGATCTGGGGCTCCAGCGCGAGCACGGCCTGGACGGCGGCGGGCAGGTGGCGCAGGGCCTTGAGGTGGGCGGCCTCGGTGGCGTCGTCGAGGTGGCCTCGCACCTGCGCGAGCGCCAGCGTGAGGGTGAACAGGCCCACCAGTTGCGTCGTGAACGCCTTGGTGGAGGCGACGCCGATCTCGGCGCCGGCGCGCGTGATGAAGTTGAACTGGCACTCGCGCACCATCGCGCTGGTCTGCACGTTGCAGATGGTGAGCGTCTTGGTCATGCCCAGGCTGCGGGCGTGCTTGAGCGCGGACAGCGTGTCGGCGGTCTCGCCGCTCTGGCTGATGGTGACGACCAGGGTGCGCGGGTTGGGCACGCTGTCGCGATATCGATACTCGCTGGCCACCTCGATGCTGGTGGGGATCTTCGCGATGCTCTCGAGCCAGTAGCGGGCCACGCTGCCGGCGTAGTAGCTGGTGCCGCAGGCCAGGATGAGCACCTGGTCGACATCCTTGAACGCTGTGTATGCGCCGTCTCCGAACAGCTCGGGGCTGATGCCGTTGATACCGTCCAGGGTATCGCCGATGGCGCGTGGCTGCTCGAAGATCTCCTTCTGCATGTAGTGGCGGTACGGGCCCAGCTCGGCGGCGCCGGTGTGGGCGTGCACGGTGCGCACCTCGCGCAGCACGGTCTTGTGCGAGCCGTCGGCGTGCAGGCCGTTGATCCAGTGCTTGCCCAGCTGCACGTCGACCACGTCGCCTTCTTCCAGGTAGACGATCTGGTCGGTGACGCCGGCCAGCGCCATCGCGTCGGACGCGAGGAAGTTCTCGCCGGTGCCGATGCCCAGCACCAGCGGCGAGCCGGCGCGTGCGCCCACCACGCGGTGCGGCTCGTCGCGGCAGAACACGGCGATGGCGTACGCGCCCTTCAGGCGCACCACGCTGCGCTGCACCGCGTCGAACAGGTCACCGTCGTACAGGTGGTTGACCAGGTGGGCGATGACCTCGGTGTCGGTCTGGCTCTCGAAATGGAAGCCCTTGGCCCTGAGCTCGGCGCGCAGCTCGTCGTGGTTCTCGATGATGCCGTTGTGCACGAGGGCGATGCGCGCGCCGCGCGCGGCATCCGTCGGGCTGGTGGCGGCCTCGGGAACCAGCGGGCCCGAGAAGTGCGGGTGCGCGTTGTGGACGGCCGGCGCGCCGTGCGTGGCCCAGCGCGTGTGGGCGATGCCGGTGCCCGACTGCACGCCGTCGGCGGCGATCTGCTCCTGCAGCTCGGCCACGCGCGCGGTGCTGCGGGTGCGGCGCAGCGCGCCGTGCTGGTGGACGGCCACGCCGCACGAGTCGTAGCCGCGGTACTCGAGGCGCTTCAGGCCCTCCACGAGGATCGGAACGATGTTGCGGGTGCTGACGCCGGCGACGATGCCACACATGGGAAGACTCCTGGAAACGGTGCGATGGGGCGAATCGTAGGCGGCGACGAGGGATCGATGCTTCCAATTTCTACATCGGAAAAAAATAATATTGCACATAAAGACATCCATGGTGAACCTGTGCAAAATATGGAAGTGGATGAAATAAACAGTCACTTCTTGTCAAAAGACGGCGTCCTCGACGCCATCGACCGCCGCCTGCTCGACCTGCTCCAGACCGACGCTTCCCGAACCAACCAGGCCCTCGCCGAGGCCGCCGGCGTGTCGCCCGCCACCGCGCTGCGCCGCGTGCGCCGCCTGGTGGAGAGCGGCGTGATCGAGCGCCAGGTGGCGCTGCTGGCCCCGCGCCTGTTCGACGAGGGCCTGACCGCGCTCACCGAGGTGTCGCTCGACCGCCAGGGCGCCGAGCTGCTGGACGCCTTCGAGGCGCGCGCGCGGGCCGACACGGCGGTGCAGCAGTGCTACCGCGTGTCGCCCGGCCCGGACTTCGTGCTGGTGGCCTGGGTGCCCGACATGAGCGCCTGGGGCGCGGTGGTGCAGCGCCTGTTCACGCAGGACGCCAACGTGCGCAACGTGAAGACCTTCTTCAGCGTGAAGCGCGCCAAGTTCGAGCCGCGCATCGCGCTCAAGCCGGGGGCCTGAGGCGCCGATATGCCGGCAGGGAAGGCGCCTCCGCCGTCCCGTGCCCGATGCGCCTTCTCGTCTCCTTCCTCCTGTTCCTCGCCTGCACCGCCGCGCACGCCGCTGACGCCGTGCTGCCGCCGTGCGCGCAGGTGATCCGTTTCATGGCCGACTGGTTCGACGACCCGCCGCAGGAGTTCGACAAGACGTCCGACTTTCTCGTGAAGCAGGGCGCGCCGGGCGGCGAGGGCGCCACGGCGCTGGGCCTGGTGACGGTGGAGAACGCGATCTCGGTGGTGCCCGAGAAGACCTGCCGCGGGCTCCGGGTGGAGCTGCGCTTCGTGCACCCGATGTTGCGCGTGATCCGCGACCTGCCGCCGGGCACCTGCGCGCACCAGCACGTGCTGCGCCACGAGTACACCCATGTGCGCATCTACCGCGAGATGGCGCGCCAGTTCCGCCAGCTCGTGTACCCGTTCCCCGAGTCGGCGGACGCCGAGGACGTGCTGCGCTACGCCAAGCAGCAGCTCGCGCAGCTGCAGGAGGCGCAGCGCCAGTTCGACAGCCCCGAGGAATACGCGGGCAACCTCACGGCGTGCAAGGGCGAGATCCCGAAGCTGCTGGCCGTCGCGCGCAAGTAGCGGACTCAGGGTGAACCACGACGCGCCGGCCGCTGGCGCGTTGATATTCTCTCGC
>JACMOG010000578.1 GCA_014378125.1 Vitreoscilla sp.
GTGGCGCCGGCGCTGGCGCTGGTGATCGGCTGGCTGGTGTCGCGCTCGCTCGCGCCGCTGCAACGGCTGGCCGTGGAGGTGCGGGCGCGCGACAGCGGCTCGCTGCAGGCGCTGCCCGTCACCGGGCTGCCCGACGAGGTGCTGCCGCTGGTGCAATCGCTCCACGCGCTGCTCGACCGACTGGGGTCGGCGCTGGCGGCGCAGCGCCACTTTGTGGGCGACCCCGCGCGGGAGCTGCGCTCCCCGCGGACGGCGCTGAACCTGCAGGTGCAGGTGATGCGCCGCGCGCCCGACGAGGCCGCGCGCGACGAGGCGGCGCGCGCGTTGACCGCCGGCGTCGACCGCGCCACGCGGCTGGTCGAGCAGTTGCTGGCGCTCGCGCGCAGCGAGGCCACGCCGCCGCGCGAGGCCCACGCGGCGCCGCTGGCCGGCATCGTGCGGATGGCGATGGGCGACGTCGCCCCGCTCGCCGAGGCGCGCGGCACGACGCTGGAGCTGGACGTGGGCGACGATGCGGAGACGGCCACCGTGTCCGGTGACGCCGACGTGGCGGTGCTGGCGCGCAACCTGATCGACAACGCGGTGCGCTACAGCCCGCACGGCGGCCACGTGTCGGTCTGGGTGGGCCTCGACGAAGCGCGCGCGTCGGCGCCGGTGCTGCAGGTGGACGACGACGGTCCGGGCATCCCCGAGGGCGAGCGCGAGATGGTGTTCGACCGCTTCGTGCGGCGCGACAACGCCGCCGACCAGACGGGCTCGGGGCTGGGCCTGGCCATCGTTCGCCAGGTGGCGCTGCGACAAGGCGCGGAGGTGGTCCTGGAGACGTCGCCGACGGGCGGCCTGCGCGTACGCGTCGCCTGGCCCGCGCCGACACCGTCCTAATCTTCGCCTCATGTTGAGCTAATGATGTCTTCATCGGCAGCGCGCACAGTGCGTCTCATGCGCTGGATACGCGCGCATCTCTGATACGCAAGCCGACAAGGAGTCGAAGCACATGAACAAGACCAACCTGAAGCCGCTCGCCTGGGGCCTGCTGGGCGCGGGCGTAGCCGTGATGGGCACCGCCGGCGCACTCGACCTGCCGTCCTGGCTGCGTCATACCGCCGCTCCCGGCGCGGGCGGCACGAGCGCCGCGATCGCGGCCGCGGCCACCGGCCAGCAGGTGGCGCCCACGCCGGTCACGCCGCCGCTGCCCGCGCTGCCGCCCGGCACCGCGCCGAACTACCGCGCCATCGTGCAGGAGTTCGGGCCGTCGGTGGTGCACGTCAGCGTGGAAGGCACCCACAAGCAGACCGCGGAGGAGGCCCAGGAGCAGGGCGGCATGAGCCCGGACGATCCGATCTTCAAGTTCTTCCGCGGCATGCCCGGCGCGCCGCAGGTCCAGCGCGGCGGACAGGCGGCCGAGCAGCCGTTCAAGGGACTGGGCTCGGGCTTCATCATCGGCTCCGACGGCCTCATCCTCACCAACGCGCACGTGGTCAAGGAAGCCAAGGACGTCACCGTCAAGCTGCAGGACCGCCGCGAATACGTGGCCAAGGTGCTGGGCGTGGACAGCGCCACCGACATCGCCGTCCTGAAGATCGACGCCAAGAACCTGCCCGTGGTGCGCTTCGGCCAGCCGGCCAAGCTGATGGTGGGCGACTACGTGCTGGCCATCGGCGCGCCCTACGGCCTCGACCAGACCGCCACCTCCGGCATCATCTCCGCCAAGGGCCGTTCGCTGCCCAGCGAGAGCGGCGAGAACTTCGTGCCGTTCCTGCAGACCGATGCCGCGGTCAACCCGGGCAACTCGGGCGGCCCGCTGTTCGACGCCGCGGGCAACGTGGTGGGCATCAACTCGCAGATCTACAGCCGCACCGGCGGCTTCCAGGGCGTGAGCTTCGCGATCCCGATCGACGTGGCCCTCACCATCAAGGACCAGATCGTCGCCACGGGGCACGCGCTGCATGCGCGCCTGGGCGTGTCCATCCAGCCGCTGAACCAGGACCTGGCCGAGAGCTTCGGCCTCGATCGGCCGGACGGCGCGCTGGTGTCCACCGTGGCGCCCAACAGCGGCGCGGCCAAGGCCGGCCTGCGCTCGGGCGACGTCATCACCAAGGTCAACGGCGACGCCATCCAGGAGCCGGGCATGCTGTCGTCGCGCGTGGGCCTCGCGCGCCCCGGCGACAAGGTCACGCTGGAAGTGTGGCGCGACAAGAAGCTCGAGACCGTGGTGGCCACGCTGGGCGCCAGCACCGACAAGGAAGACGTGGCCAAGGTGCAGGGCGACGGCGACAACGGCGCCAAGCTGGGCTTGGCGCTGCGTCCGCTCAATCGCGACGAGCGCGGCGAGGTGGGCGCCAGCGGCCTGCTGGTGCAGAATGCCGACGGCGCGGCCGCGAAGGCCGGCGTGCAGGAGGGCGACGTGCTGCTGGCCGTCAATGGCAAGCCGGTGACGTCGGTCGACGAGGTGAAGTCGGTGCTGGCAGCCAACCCCAAGCGCAAGAGCGTCGCGCTGCTGATCTGGCGCGACGGCGAACGCATCTTCTTCCCGGTGAATCTGGGCTGACGGGTGGGCGGCGGGGGTTTGCCGGTTTGCGGGGCGCGCCGGATCAGTCACGACTCACCGAGCGCGCCCCGCAAGGCACTCGCCGGTGAGTAGTGACCCACCCAGCGCTCCCCGCAACCCCCGACAACGCCACCTGCACCCACGCACAGGCGAAAAAAAACCGATCCGGGCAACCGGATCGGTTCTTTTCATTCCGCGCGGCACGAAGCCGGGCGGCTGGATTACATGGCCGAAGCGGCCTTGGCAGCCTTCTTGGCCTTCTTGGCGGCCTTCTTGGCCTTGTGCTTGGCGACGGCCGAAGCGGCGACGTCCGGCGAGGCGGTGGCCGTTTGCGCGGCGGGGGCCGGGGCTTGGGCGAAAGCGGCGGCGGTGGCCAGGGACAGGACGACGGCGAGGATCTTCTTCATGGTGAACCTTAAAAGTGGAATTAACGCTGGGTACGCTGGATTAACGAACCCGGGGCACGAACGGTTTACGTGCATCCTTCTTTTTCTTCCACGGGAATGAAGAAAACGCGGGAACGCTCGGCCGGAAACGGTGCGAGCGGGATTCTCGGGTAACTGCGAGGCGTGTGCAATGCGTTGCCACGCAGTCTCCCTACGTTGAAGACGAAACCTGAAGCGTAGCTTGCGGAACGGCGAGTGGTCGCACCAAGACGGGGCGGCCGCGGGTTCAGCGTTTGAGACTCTCTGCGCTGTTCGCGTCCGCCAGCTTCTCGCGGTCGACGTGCCACGACTGCATGTCGACGCGCAACGTGGCCTGCTCGGCACGGATCGCGTCGTCGTCGTGGGCGTCGCGGGCAGCCTTCAGGCGCTGCTTGTCGGCGGCCACCTTCTCGCGGTCGGCGCGCAGCTGGGCGCGCTCGGGCTCGTTGGCCGAGCCATCGGCGCGAACCGTGGGGCCGACGCCCGGGGAGATCGGCGAGGCGAGCTGGGCGGTGGCGGCCGTGGCGGCGACGGCGCACAGGGCGGCGATGAGGACGGTCTTCATGAGGGTGCCTTTCCGGGTGCGCGTGCTCGACGCCTCTTCGGGCGCACCGGCACGCTGGTGCGCGAACACGGCAATCGGCGCGCCGCCGCGCTTATCACAGTAGGCGTGCCCGACCGCGGCCATGCGCTTCGCTATGATCGGAACGTGTCCATGGCCGCTTCCTCCGATTCCCGTCCCCTGCCCGCCGCCGCCTCCGTCGCGGCCTCCGGGCTGAACAACGCGCAGATGGAGGCGGTGCATCACCTCGACAGCCCGTGCCTGGTGCTGGCCGGCGCCGGCTCCGGCAAGACGCGCGTCATCACCTACAAGATCGTGCGGCTGCTGCAGCACGGGCTGGCGCCGAAGAACATCGCGGCCATCACGTTCACCAACAAGGCTTCGCAGGAGATGCGCGAGCGCGCCAAGCAGCTCGTGGGCTCGCGCGCGGCGAGGGACCTGGCCATCAGCACGTTCCACTCGCTGGGCGTGCGCATGCTTCGCGAAGACGGGAGCAAGCTGGGCCTGAAGGAGCAGTTCTCGATCCTCGACTCCGACGACGTGCTCAACGTGCTCAAGGACGCGGGCGCCACCACCGACGTGAAGCTGGCGCGCCAGTGGCAGTGGACGATCAGCCTGTGGAAGAACACGGGCATCGACAGCGACGCCGCGCCGCACGCCGCCAAGGACGCCGACGAGCAGGTGGCCGCCCGCGTGATGAAGCTGTACGAGGAGCGCCTCACCGCGTACTCGGCGGTCGACTTCGACGACCTGATCGGCTTTCCGCTGAAGCTGCTGCAGCGCGACGGGGAGACCCGCGCGAAGTGGCAGGCCCTGTTCCAGCACGTGCTGGTGGACGAGTACCAGGACACCAACTCCGTGCAGTACGAGCTGCTCAAGCAGCTGGTGGGCGACCCGGCGCGGGCGCGCTTCACGGCGGTGGGCGACGACGACCAGAGCATCTACGGCTGGCGCGGCGCCACCATCGACAACCTGAAGCGCCTGCCGGCCGAGTACCCCACCCTCAAGGTGATCCCGCTGGAGCAGAACTACCGCTCCACCAGCGCCATCCTGCGCGCGGCCAACGAGGTGATCGCGCTCAACCCGAAGATCTTCCAGAAGAAGCTCTGGAGCGAGCTGGGCGACGGCGAGCCGGTGCAGGTGGTGCAGTGCGACGGCGAGGAGCATGAGGCCGAGCGCGCCGTGGCGCGCATCCAGGCGATGCGCGGCAACGACGCGCGCGTGAAGTTCGCCGACTTCGCCATCCTGTACCGCGCCAACCACCAGTCGCGCGTGTTCGAACAGAAACTACGCGCCGCGCAGATCCCGTACAAGGTGTCCGGCGGCCAGAGCTTCTTCGACCGCGCCGAGATCAAGGACCTGTGCTCCTGGCTGCGCCTGATCGTCAACGAGGACGACGATCCGGCCTTCCTGCGCGCCGTCACCACGCCCAAGCGCGGCATCGGCCACACCACGCTGGGCGCGCTGAGCGACTTCGCCGGCCGGTGGAAGGTGAGCATGTTCGAGGCGCTGTTCGCCGAGTCGCTGCCCGCGGCGCTGAAGTCCAAGGCCATCGACGGCCTGCACGAGTTCGGCCGCTACGTGAACGATTTCCAGCACCGCGCCAAGGCCACCGTCGGCGCCGAGGCCGCCAAGCCGATGCTGCTGGAGTGGCTGAAGGACATCGGATACGAGCAGCACCTGCACGACAACGAGGAGTCCGAGAAGGTGGCCGCCGCGCGCTGGGGCAACGTGCCCGACTTCGTCGACTGGGTGGCCAAGCGCTGCGGCGGCGAGATCACCGAGGACGGCGGCACCTTCGAGAGCGAGAAGAAGACCGTGCTCGAGGTGGCGCAGTCCATCAGCGTCATCCTGAGCCTGGCCGAGCGCGGCGACGACCAGGACGTGGTGGTGCTGTCCACGCTGCACGCGTCCAAGGGCCTGGAGTGGCCGCACGTGGTGCTGGCCGGCATCAACGAGGGCCTGTTGCCGTTCCGCTCCGACACGGAGGAGATGACGGCCGACCGCATCGAGGAGGAACGCCGCCTCATGTACGTGGGCATCACGCGGGCGCGCACCACGCTCGCGGTGAGCACGCTGCGCCGGCGCAAGAAGGGCCGCGAGACGGTGGCCGGCGTGCCCAGCCGATTCATCGCCGAGATGAAGCTCAACGAGGCGAAGTCGCAGGAAGATCCGCGCGAGCGACTGCGCAAGCTGCGCGAGTCCATCGCGGCGAAGACGGCCAGCGCGCCGCCGACGGCGGCGACCTGATCGACCGATCGGTTCGCGGAGTGTCGCGCGCGCCCCACGCGCCCGGGCACCAACTTGCCTAGACAGGTGCGTGCATGTGCAGCAATGCGCGGGGTGCACGGGGGCGCTTCCCCAAATCCGGGGATCCGCCGGGCAATCCCTGAGCGGGCGCATGGCCTCCCCCGGGGACACTCGCGCCCTATGATCGCCCTCGCTCCCCATGCCGCCCTGCGTCGACTGCTCGTCGTCGTCGGCGTGGTCGCGGCGCTGCTGGCCATCGCGTCGGCGCCTTGGGCGCTGGGCATGGGTTGGCTCAACTTCGCGTTCAAGCCGCTGGCCACGCTGTGCGTCATCGGCTGGGCCGCGCTCGGCCGCAGCGACGACGGCCTGGTCAAGCGCTGGATCGTCATCGGCCTCGTGTTCTCGCTGGCTGGCGACGTGGCCCTGCTGTGGCCCGTGCAAGGCTTTCTCGCGGGCCTCGTCGCATTCCTGCTGGCTCATCTCTGCTATCTGATGGCGTTGACTCGGCGCGTGCGCTTCCTTGCCAGCCGGCCCGCGTTCGGCGTGTGGGCCCTGGTCGCGGCCAGCGTGCTGGCCGGGCTGTGGGCCGGCGTGCCCGCGGCGCTGCGCGCGCCGGTGCTCGTCTATGTGGGCGCGCTCGGCGCGATGGCGGCGCAGGCCACCTCGGTGGGGCTCGCGCGCCGCGAGGCCGCCGACGCCGCGCGCTGGCGCGCCGTCGCCATCGGCGGCGCGCTGTTCGTCCTGTCCGACGCCATCCTGGCGGCCGACAAGTTCGTCGGCGGCGTCCCCCTGCCCACGCTCTGGAATCTGTCCCTCTACTGGCTCGCGCAATGGCTCATCGCCCGCGCGGCCGTGGCCTCCCTCAACGAATCAAGAATCGTCACATGAGCATGCCCATGCCGAACGAAGGCCGGGCCTCGCTGGCCCGCAGCTACCGCAACCTGTCCGAGCGCGAGATCCGCGCCAAGCTCGAAGGTCCGATGTCCGACGCCGAGCGCAACACCGCAAAGGCCGAGCTGCTGCGACGTCACGCGGGCGACAACGGTCCCGACACCGCGCTGGCCACGGGCTTCTCGCCCACCAGCGCGTTCGACCTGGTCGCGCCCGACGGAGAAGGTGCCGCGGTGGGCGTGACGGAGCTCGCCGCGCGGCGTGCCAGCGTGTGGCCGTGGCTGCTGCTGCTGGTGGGCGCGTCGGCGGCCGCGCTCGGTTGGGCGATCCACGCACGGCTCGTGCCTCTCGGCTGAAGAGCCTGGAATCGAGAGGGCCCGGCCCCTTGCAGTCGACTACATGCCCTTGAACAGGTGCGTGTAGGAGCGGCTGACTTCCAGCTTCTCGTTGCTGCCCTTGATGCTGACGATCTGACGTCCGCGCAGGTCGCGCGTGACGCCCGCGATGCAGTGGGTGTTGACGAGGGTGGAGCGGTGGATCTGCCAGAACAGGTCGGGGTCGATCTCGTCGACCAGCTCCTTGATGGGCTTGCGGATCAGCGCCTCGAGGGTGCCGGTCTGCACGCGCGTGTACTTCTCGTCGGAGATGAAGAACAGCACGTCCTCGATCGGGATCATCTGGATGGCCTGGCCGACGGTGGCCTGGATCCACTCCAGCGCCGGCGGCGTCCCGCCGGGGTTGAGCTTGGCCGACAGCTTGTGCAGCAGCTGCTGCAGGTGCGGCGCGGGCGGCTCGTCGTCGGTGCCGCGCAGCGCCAGGCGCTCCTTGATGCGCGACACGGTGACGCCCAGCCGCCCGCGCCCGGCGGGCTTGAGCACGTAGTCGGCCACGCCCTGCTCGAACGCCTCGATCGCGTACTGGTCGTAGGCGGTGATGAA
>JACMOG010000579.1 GCA_014378125.1 Vitreoscilla sp.
GGGTGCCCAGCTCGCTGGCGTGGGGGGCCGATTCGGGGCACACCTGCAGGCTTTCCGTCAGTTGTTGCAGGCCGCCGGGGGCCTGCTGCAGGCTGCCGGCGGCCTGCTCGGTGCGCCCGCCCAGGTCGGTGTTGCCCGAGGCCACCTCGTTCGAGGCGGCGTGGATGTTCTCCGAGGCCTGCCGCACCTCGCCGACCAGCCCGCCCAGCGCGGTCTGCATGTGGGCCAACGCGCGCAGCAGGTCCGAGGCTTCGTCCTGGCCGTCGACCTGCACACTGCGGCTGAGGTCGCCATCGGCGATGGCCATGGCCAGGTCGCGGGCCTGCTGCATCGGCGTGATGATCGCGTTCGAATTCAACAGCGTCAGCGGCACCACGACCACCACCACCACGCCCAACACACCGACGAACAGCCACATCGTCAACTGCATCGAGGCTTGGAACGACGCCTGCGTGGCATGCGCCTGGGCGTCGACGATCTTCTCGATCGCGTCGACGTGCTGCTCCACGCTCTGGATGTGCTGCTTGGCGCGCGCCAGCATCTTGTCGGCGGCGATCGCCGTGTCGTAGGCCCCGTTCTGGATTTGGTCGAGCACCCGGGTCGAGGCGGCCACGTAGGCGTCCAGCTCCTTCAGCGAGGCCTCGACGATCGGGTTGTCGGCGTCAGGCTCGCCTTCGAGCTGGTTCTTGAAGGCGGTCTTGACCTGCTGGATTTGCTGCAGCCAGGCCTCGCGGGCCTTCAGCACGGCCACCCCGTCCTCGTAGTGGATGACCATGTCTTTCTCCTGGCGCCGCACCTCGCCCAGCGCCTGTCGGAGGCTGCCGACATTGCGCACCTCCTTGAGCGAGTGCTGCATGAACGCCGTGTTCAGCTCGGCCAGATGGCGCCCGCCCAGCAGGCCGGTCAGGCCGACCAGCGAAAACAGCAGCAGCACGGCGGCGATCGCGCCCTGCATGCGCAGGCGGATCGGGAAGCGGCGCATCCAGGGACCACGGGACGGGTTCATTCAATGCCTATCGGAAATGGGGAGGGGGCGGGCTGTCGTGCCCGCTTATTGAACGGGGCAAGGGCAAGCGGCACGGCGCTCAGTGCCGACTGCGCCGCACCAGCGTGGCGATGTCGAGGATCAGCGCGACACGGCCATCACCCTTGATGGTGGCGCCCGACACATCGGGTACCTTGCGGTAGTTGGCCTCGAGGTTCTTCACCACCACCTGCTGCTGGCCCAGCAACTCGTCGACCAGCAGCGCGACGCGCTGGCCCTCGGCCTCGACCACCACCATGATGTTGCTGGCATGCTCGAAGTCGAAGCGCGGCACCTCGAAGACCCGCTCCAGGTCGACCACCGGCATGTACTCCTTGCGCACCTCGACGACGCGGCCGGTACCGCCGATGGTCTTGATCATGCCGGGCTTGACCTGGAACGACTCGACCACCGAGCCCAGCGGCAGGATGTAGCACTCGCCGGCCACGCCCACGCTCATGCCATCCATGATCGCCAGCGTCAGCGGCAGCCGCACCTTGACGCTCATGCCGTAGCCCTCGGCGGAATCGATGTCGACCGAGCCGCCCAGGGCGGGGATGTTCTTCATCACCACGTCCATGCCCACCCCGCGACCCGACACGTCGGTCACCACCTCGGCGGTGGTGA
>JACMOG010000580.1 GCA_014378125.1 Vitreoscilla sp.
CCGACCTCGGCCATCCACAGCCTGTCGGGTCTCCTGCTGGATCGCGTGGACGGCCCGCTGAACGACGAGCAGGACAAGCAGGTGAGCTTCATCGAGTCGACCGCGGAGGAGTTCGCCGGCATGGTCAACGACCTGCTCGACCTGGCCAAGGTGGAGGCCGGCCGCGTGGAAATCTCGCCGGCCTGGTTCGAGATGGTGGACCTGTTCTCGGCGCTGCGCGGCATGTTCCGCCCGGTGCTGACCAACCAGGAGGTGACACTCGTCTTCGAGGATCCGCAGCAGTCCTCGCGCCTGTTCACCGACGACAAGAAGCTGTCCCAGATCCTGCGCAACTTCATCTCCAACGCGCTGAAATTCACGCTCAAGGGCGAAGTGCGCGTGTCGGCCCAGGAGAACACGGACGGCAGCATCACGTTCGCGGTCACCGACAGCGGCATCGGCATCGACCCGAATTTCCACTCGGTGATCTTCACCGACTTCACCCAGGTGGATTCGCCGATCCGGAAACGCCTGCGCGGCACCGGCCTGGGCCTGTCGCTCAGCAAGCAACTGGCCGAATGGCTGGGCGGCAGGGCAGGATTGCAGAGCGAGCTGGGCGCCGGTTCGACGTTCTCCGCGACGATTCCGTTGCGCATGAACGCGGGCAACGCCCCGCAACCCGACAAGCCTCCGGCCAATGACTGAGATCAAGCCCGAATTCCGTCCGATCGACCGATCGGAGCACGAGCTCCTGATCATCGACGACAACCCGGCGAGTCGTTACGCCACGGTGCGCCAGCTGCGCAGCGCCGGGTTTCGCACGCGCGAGGCGGCGAACGGCACCGAGGGCCTGGCGGCGGCCGACGACTCCATCTCCGCGATCGTCCTCGACATCCACCTGCCCGACATCGACGGCTTCGACCTCTGCGCGATGCTGTGCTCCCGGCCGGCCACGTCGCGGTTGCCCGTGCTGCACCTCACGGCGGCCTACGTCACCGACGAGGACAAGGTACGCGGCCTCGACCCGGGCGCCGATGCCTACCTGGCGCGGCCCGTCGAGCCCGCCGTCCTGGTGGCCACCGTGCAGGCCCTGGTGCGCACGCGGGTGGCCGAAGAGGCGATGCGGCGCAGCCAGTCCAAGTTCCGCGCCATCCACCACCAGGCCCAGGCCGGCATCGCGCTGCTGGACGACCAGGGCCGGCTGGCCGATGCCAATCCCGCCATGCTGCGCATGTTGACGCGCGACGGCGAGGACGTGATCGGCCGCGCGCTGAGCGACTTCGTGCCGCGCGAGTGGGCGCACCAGATCGTCGGCTTCTGCGTGGCGCCCGTCGCGCCCGTGAGCGCGCTGGAGGTGCCCATGCAGCGCGCCGACGGCACGCTGATCTACGTGGAATGGAGCGTGTCGCCGCGCATCGAGCCCGGCGTGACGATGGCCGTGGCCACCGACGTGTCGCAGCGCGTGGCGCTCGAGCGCCAGCGCCAGCAGTTGCTCGACCGCGAGCGCAACGCGCGCAGCGAGGCCGAGCAGGTGAGCCGCATGAAGGACGACTTCATCGCGGTGCTGTCGCACGCCGCTCAACGCCATCATGAGCTGGACGCACGTGCTGCGCCAGCGCGGCGGCAACACCGAGACGATGCGCGGCCTGGCCGCCATCGAGCGCAACGGCACCGCGCAGGCGCGCATGATCTCCGACCTGCTCGACATGTCGCGCCTGAACCTGGGCAAGCTGCCGCTCACGTTCGTGATGATCGACCCGGTCGAGGAGGTCGTGGCCTCGGTCAACGCGATGCGTCCGGCCGACGGCGACGGCGGCCCGCAGATCGAGGTGCGGGTCACGCCGCCGTACCGGCCCATCCGCGCCGACGCATCGCGGCTGCAGCAGGTGATCTGGAACCTGCTGAGCAACGCCATCAAGTTCTCGCCGCCGGGCGGGCGCATCGTCATCGCGCTCGACCAGGACGAGCGCGGGCTGCGCATCCGCGTCAGCGACGAGGGCCAGGGCATCGCCCCCGAATTCCTTCCGTTCGTGTTCGACCGCTTCGCGCAGAGCGACGCCGCCAGCAATCGCCAGCGTGGCGGCCTCGGGCTGGGCCTGGCCATCGTCAAGCAGCTGGTCGAGGCGCACGGCGGCAGCGTGTCCGCGGCCAGTCCCGGCCTGGGCCGGGGCGCCACGTTCGATGTGTGGCTGCCGGCCGATCCGGTGCACCCGGGCCACGAGGACTATCCCGACTCGAGCCACGGGCTGGACGCCTTCGACCTGTCGCAGGCGTCGCTCGAGGGCGCGCAACTGCTGGTGGTGGACGACGACCCGGATGCCAGCGCGATGCTGCGCATCATCCTCAGCGACCGCGGCGCGGTGGTGCAGATCGCCAACGACGTGTCCTCGGCGCTGCAGCTGCTGGCCGCGCGTCCGTTCGACGCGCTGATCAGCGACATCGGCATGCCCGGCCAGGACGGCTACGACCTGATCCGCGAGGTGCGTCGCGCCGAGGCCACCCGGCCGATGCCGCAGCCGCACCTGCCGGCCATCGCGCTCACGTCGTTCACGCGCGAGCAGGATCGCGCGCAGGCGCTGGCCGCCGGCTTCGACGCGCACTGCGGCAAGCCCTTGCGGCCGCTGAGCCTGATGCAGCAGATCCGCACGCTGCTCGATCACCGCGCCTGAGCCGCGCCGTCATCGAGGCGCCCACATCGCGATCCCGACCTCGCCGGGCGCACGTCGCGCTAGAGTCCGCCTCATGAGCGACGACACCCTCGAACCCGACGCAGCGCGCCCGCCCGGCTGGCGCGCCTACGCCATGAGCGTGGCCGTATGCGCCGCGGTGATCGCCGCCACGGCGCCGCTGCTGCACGTGCTGGAGAAGTCCAACATCGTGATGCTGCTCCTGCTGGCGGTGGTGTATTCGGCGCTGCGCCACGGCCGCGGGCCGGCGATGCTGGCGGCCTTCGTCAGCGTGGGCGCGTTCGACTTCTTCGACGTCGCCCCGCGCTTCACCTTCGCGGTGGGCGACGTGCAGTACCTCGTCACCTTCGCCGTGTTGCTGATCGTGGCGCTGGTCATCGGCCAGCTCACCGCGGGCCTGCGCTACCAGGCCCGCGTGGCCACGCTGCGCGAGGAGCGGATGCGCGCGCTCTACGAGCTGTCGCGCGACCTCGCCGCCGCGCTGGTGCCCCGGCAGATCGTGGAGATCGGCACGCGCGTGCTGCAGGCGCAGTTCGAGGCGCGCGCCGTGTTCCTCCTGCTCGACGCCGACGACCGCCTCGTCGCGTCCGCGGACCCGCACGTCGACGCGGACGTGGCCGCGTGGACGCTCGCCCACGCAGAGGCCGCGGGGCGCGGCACCGCCACGTTGCCGGCCAGCGCGATGCGTTACGTGCCGTTGAAGGCGGCCATGCGCGTGCGCGGCGTGGTGGCGCTGGCGCTGCGCAACCCGCGGCGCCTGGCGGTGCCGGAGCAACGCCGCCTGCTCGACACGGTGGCGTCGCTGCTGGCCATCGCGCTGGAGCGCATCCACTACGTGGACGTGGCGCAGCGCACCACGGTGCAGATGGAGTCGGGGCGCCTGCGCAACGCGCTGCTGGGCGCGATCTCGCACGACCTGCGCACGCCGCTGGCGGCGTTGGCCGGCATGGCCGACTCGATGCAGCTCACCGCGCCGCCGCTCGCTCCGGCGCATGCCGAGATCGCGCGGTCGCTGCGCGAGGCGGCGCTGCGCATGAACGCGCTGGTCAACAACTTGCTGGACATGGCGCGCCTCGAGTCGGGCAGCGTGGTGTTGAACCTGCACTGGCAACCGCTGGAGGAGGTGGTGGGCAGCGCGCTGCGCAGCCTGGGGACGCTGGTGACGGCGCGCCATCCGCTGAAGGTGTCGCTGCCGCCCGACCTGCCGCTGCTGCAGTTCGACGCCGTGCTCATCGAACGCGTGCTGGCCAACCTGCTGGAGAACGCCGCCAAGTACACGCCCGCGGGCAGCACCATTCGCGTGGGCGCCACGGCCTCGCGCCAATCGGTGGAGGTGTGGGTGGCCGACGAGGGACCGGGCCTGCCGCCGGGCCGCGAGGAGCTGATCTTCGAGAAGTTCGAGCGCGGTCGCAAGGAGAGCGCCACGCCCGGCGTGGGGCTGGGGCTGGCGATCTGCCGGGCCATCGTCGTGGCGCACGGCGGCAGCATTCGCGGCGAGACCTTGCCCGAAGGCGGCGCGCGTTTCGCGTTCACGTTGCCGCGCGGAGAGCCCCCGCGCATCGAGGAGCCGGCCGACGACGTGGACAATGCCGGCATGGAAGCCATCGAATGAATCCCACCGAGATCCCGAGCAAGGTATTGGTCGTCGAGGACGAGGCCGAGATCCGCCGCTTCATCCGGCTGTCGCTGCAGGCCGAGTCGCTGCAGGTGTCGGAGGCCGACAGCGTGCAGCGCGGCCTGATCGAGGCCGGCACGCGCCGGCCCGACCTGGTGGTGCTCGATCTGGGGCTGCCCGACGGCGATGGCATCGACTTCATCCGCGGGCTGCGCGCGTGGTCGGAGATCCCCATCATCGTGTTGTCGGCGCGCACCACCGAGTCCGACAAGATCGCCGCGCTCGACGCCGGCGCCGACGACTACCTGGTGAAGCCCTTCGGCACGGGCGAGCTGCTGGCCCGCGTGCGCGCCCAGCTGCGTCGCCACCCGCGCGCCAACGCCGACGTGCCCAGCGTGCTGGAATTCGGCGACGTTCGCATCGACCTGGTGCACCGCACGGTGGAACGCGCCGGCGCGGCGCTGCGCCTGACGCCGATCGAATACCGGCTGCTCACCCACCTGGCCGCGCATCCGAACCGGGTGCTCACGCATCCGCAGCTGCTCAAGGCCGTGTGGGGGCCCTCGCATTCGGAGGACACCCACTACGTGCGCATCTACATGGGCCACCTGCGCGCCAAGCTGGAGGCCGACCCGTCGCAGCCGCAGCACCTGGTCACCGAGCTGGGCGTGGGCTACCGGTTCGTGCCGTAGGCAGCACGACCGTGTCATCCTGACTCCAGATCCGATGTCCGCCGCCGAACTCGACCACCTCGCGCTCACCGCGCTGCGCCTGCTCCCCGACGAGCCGGAGCGCGCCATGCGCCTGTGGGACGACGCGTTCGCGCGCGCCAGCGAGCCCGGGCGCGACGACGTCGCCCGCTCGCTGCTGCGCCTGCGCATCGTGCGCATGCACCACCAGGCCCGCTTCGGCGAGCGCGAGTCGCTGGGCCCGCGGATGCTGGCGGCCGCGGCCGAGGCGCGCGCCCACGGCTGGCGCGTGGAGTCGCTGCTGGTCGACCTGCTGGAGGTGTACCTGGCCACGCTGGGCAGCAATCCTGGCGACGGCCTGGGCGACGTGGAGGCCATCCGCGCCGAGGCCGAGGCGCATCTCGACCCCATCGAGCTGAGCTGGATGGAGCTGATGGCCGGCCACTTCAGCGGCACCATGCTGGGCTGGGCACAGGAGCCCGAGCGCACCTACCGCGCGTTGAACCGGCTGGTGGCCAGCCCGCAGGCGCCGCCGGGTCTCATCGCCAACGTGCAGATGAACATTGGCCACAGCCACCTGCTGGTGGGCAACGTCGACCTGGCCTCCGGCTACCTGCAGGAGGCGTTCCGCCTGTACGAGCCGCTGCCGCTGACGCCGCGCAAGCTCGCCGCCGCGCGGGCCTGGGCGCAGTGCCTGATGGCGCTCGACGACGCGCGCCGCGCCGATGCGGTGCTGCAGCCGGTGCTGGCCTCGCGCTCCGAGCTCGTGTCGACCATGCTCCTGGCGGGCGCGCTGCTGGTGGCCGCCGAGGCGCGCGTGAAGCTGGGCGACCTGGCCGGGGCGCGGGCGCTGCTGGACGAGGCCGCCGATTGCGCCGACGCGTCCACCGAGCCCGCGGTGCTGGTGCACGTGGCCTACGTGCGCGCGCTGCTGCTGGCCGAGCAGGGCGACATCACCGGCGCGGCCGAGGTGGGCGAGGCGGGCTGTCGCCTGATCCCGCACAACTCGCACAAGCTGGGCGTGCAGAGCTGCCTCGACCTGACCGCGCGGCTGCAGGCCCGCGTGGGTCATTTCCAGCGCGCCTACGAGCTGCAATGCCACGTGGTGGCCATGCGCCAGGGCCTGGCGAAGAAGTCGGCCGAGGTGCGCCACGTCGACCTGCATGTCGACCACCAGACGCACCTGGCGCGCCTGGAGATCGAGCACGCGCGCCGCGAACGCGCCATCGCCGAATCGGCCGAGGCCGCCATCGTGCAGAAGAACCAGCTGCTGGAGCAGCGCCTGCGCGAGGTGGAGCGGCTGCAGGAGTCGCTGCGCGAGCTGGCCAACCGCGACGCGCTCACCGGCCTGTACAACCGCCGCTACCTGGGCGAGGCGCTGCCGGGCCTGGTGTCTATGGCGTCGCGCCGCGGCGACCGCATCGTGGTCATCCTGATCGACCTCGACCACTTCAAGGCGGTCAACGACGAGCATGGCCACCAGATGGGCGACCTGGTGCTGGCGGGCTTCGCCGACCTGGTGCGCGACGGCTTCCGCGCCCACGACCTGTGCTGCCGCTACGGCGGCGAGGAGTTCTGCGTGGTCATGGCCGACACCGACGACATCGCCGCCCACGAGCGCGTGGAAGAACTGCAGGAACGCCTGGGTACGCGCGTGTTCACCAGCGGCGACCGGCAACTGACGCGCGTGGGCTTCTCGGCCGGCATCGTCACGTTCAAGGCCGACTCGCGCATGGATCTCGACCTGGTGTTCCGCCGCGCCGACCAGGCGCTGTACGCCTCCAAGGACGGCGGGCGCCGCCAGATCTCCGCGCTCGAGCTGGCGTGATCGCCTGACAGACGGGCGGCCTTGCGCGCGTCCGGAGGCCCCCAGCCGTGACGGATTTCGCGGCGGGGCGCCCAGCCGTAACAAGCCGCTTCAGGCCGCGACGCTTCGTGCCGATACCCAGGGCAGCACGTGTTGTTGGCGCCGTCCTGGCGCGGAGCGCGTGCGCAACCGTGGAACCAGTCGCCCATGCTCGCCCGTCTCGCGATCCTCGCCGTCCTGTCGTGTGCCAGCGCCGTCGCGTGTGCCGCCAGCGTGAACGTGGCGTTCACCGACGCCGCCGGCAACCCGCTGGTGGACGCCGTGGTGATGCTGGAACCCGTAGGCGCCCGCCTGCCCGTCAAGCCGATGGCCGGCGCGCAGATCGCCCAGCACGAGCTGCAGTTCAACCCGCAGGTGACCGTGGTGACGGTGGGCACGCCGGTGATGTTTCCGAACCAGGACACCGTCAAGCACCACGTGTACTCGTATTCGGCGGCCAAGACCTTCCAGATCAAGCTCTACGCCGGCGTGCCGCACACGCCCATCGTGTTCGACAAGCCCGGCATCGCCGTGCTGGGTTGCAACATCCATGACAGCATGCTGGCGTGGGTGGTGGTCACCGACACGCCGCTGTGGGGCCGCAGCGCCGCCGGCGGCCGTGCGAAGGTGACCGACGTGCCGGCGGGCAGCTACCAGATGCACGTGTGGCATTCGTCGCTGGCCGACACCACGCCGCCGCAACTGCTGCCGCTCACCGTGGGTGCGTCCGACATCGACCAGCGCGTGAAGCTGGGCGCGGGCGGAATCGCCAAGTGACTTCCGCGGATCGCCGCTGGCGTGGAACCCTTGCAGCGCGCATCGCGCTGGTGTTCCTCGCGCTGCTGCTGGCCGTGCAGGTGGTCAGCTTCCTGGCGCTGCGCCTGAGCCTGTTGCACCACCAGCGCGAGAAGCAGCCCGAACGCGTGACCGAGGGCGGCCTGCTGCTGCAGCGCCTGCTCGACAACAACATCGACACCGCCAAGGCGTATGGCCAGACCCTGGGCCGGGACGAGACCATTGGCGGCGCGCTCGTCGACGGCGACGAGGCGACGATCGCGTCGGTGCTCGCCAACCTGAAGACTCGCGTCCACGCGTCCAAGGTGGCGTTCCTGGACCTCGACTTCAAGGCGCGTGCCGCGTCCTGGCGAGAGAGCGCGACGGATCTCGCCGCGGCCGTGCCCCGATTGAAGCCGCTGGATCGCGATCCGCGCATCCGCAGCGGGATCGTGCTGATGGGCGGCAAGCCGTTCCAGGCGGTGCTGGTGCAGCTCTACGCGCCGCGCGCGGTGGGCTGGGCGCTGATGGCATTCCCGCTCGACGAGAGCCTGTTGCACGACGTGAAGCGGCTGGCGGGATTGGACCTGACGCTGCTCGTGCGCTCGACGCCGCGCTCGCCATGGGTGGTGGACATGACGTCGCTGGACGCGCTGAGCGCCAACGAGCTGGCGGAGCAGGCCTGGGACCTGGCGGATCCGACGCCCGCGATGGTGTCGGTGCCGTCGCAGGGCGACGAGATCGGCGCGCACGCCGTGGTGCTGGGCGGCGACCATGGCGACTCGAGCGTGGTGGCGCTGGTGTCGGTATCGCTGGGCGACGCCGCGCGCCTGCCGTCCGACCTGCGGCTGGCGCTGATCGTCATCACCCTGCTGGCCATTGGCGTGTTCGGCGCCGGCAGCGTGATCACCGCGCGCCGGGTGACCACGCCGCTGCGCGGCCTGGCCGATGCCGCCGAGCGCCTGGGCGCGGGCGACTACGTGACGCCCATGCGCGGGCTCACGCGCTCGGACGAGATCGGCGCGCTCTCGGTCTCGTTCGAACGCATGCGCAACAACGTGGCCGAGAACCAGGCGCAGATCCTGCGCCTCGCCTACTGGGACACGCTCACCGCGCTGCCCAATCGCGCGCGCTTCCGCGAGGCCGCGGGCCAGGCCGTGCGCGACGCTGCCGACGCCAGACTGGCCGACGGCGCCGAGGCCTCGGTGGCGATCCTCATGCTGGACCTGAACCGATTCAAGCATGTCAACGACGTGCTGGGCTACAACGCGGGCGACCAGGTGCTGGTGGGCATCGCAGAGCGACTGAGCCGCGCCCTGGCGCGCGACGGTGACGTGGTGGCGCGCCTGAACGGCGACGAGTTCGGTATCCTGCTGCGCAACACGGACGCGGAGCAGGCGCAGGCCATGGCGCTGCGCATCGAGCAGTCGCTGGAGCAGCCGCTGGTGCTGGGCGACCACCGGGTGGACATGGGCGCGGGCATCGGCGTGGCCTGCTGGCCGCAGCATGCCGACGACGCCGACACGCTGCTCGTGCGCGCCGAGATGGCCATGTACGAGGCCAGGCGCCGCAGCAACGGCCCGGTCACCTATGATCCCTCGATCGACGCCACCAGCGCGCAGACGCTGACACTCATCTCCGAGCTGCGCCAGGCCGTCGAACGCAACGAGCTGCGGCTGTACCTGCAGCCCAAGCTGGCGCTGGACGACCGCCGCGTGGTGGGCGCCGAGGCGCTGGTGCGCTGGCAGCATCCGCAGCGCGGCCTCGTGCCGCCGATGCAGTTCATTCCGTTCGCGGAGCAGACCGGCTTCATCCGCACCCTCACGATGTGGGTGTTCGAGGAGGCCGCGCGGCACTGGCTGCGGCGGGCCGCCAGGGGCCTGCAACTGCGGCTGTCGGTGAACCTGTCCACTCGCGACCTGCTCGACCTCGACCTGCCGCAGAAGTTCGCGGCGCTGCTCGCGCGCCACGCGGTGCCCGCGGCGGCCCTCTGCCTCGAGATCACCGAGAGCGCG
>JACMOG010000581.1 GCA_014378125.1 Vitreoscilla sp.
GGACGGCAGCAAGGTGTAGCTGACGCTGCGCCCGACGGTGCCGGTCTGGTTCAGGACGAACCAGTCGCCGCTGGCGATATTGTGGCCGTTGACGAGGGTCTGGGTGAAGCTCGGGTTAGTGCCGCGCAGGCTGACCCGGTCGTTTTCGTCAAAGCCGCCTTCAGTGGCGCCGGCCGAACTGATGGTTACACCCGGCACGCGCTGCAGGGAGTCGGCCACGTTCTTGTCGGGCATCTTGCCGATGTCCTCGGCCGAGATCACGTCGATGTGCGTCTCGGCGTTGCGCTTGACGGCGATGGCTGCTTGCAGCGAAGCCCGGATGCCCGTGACTTCAACCTTCTGCACGTCGTCCGCCGCTGCGGCGGAAGCGGCGGCGGCAGGCGCGGCGGCGGACTGTGCAAATGCGGGCGCGGCGACCGCTCCGGCAATCGCGACCGCAGCTGCGGCGGCAATGGGCGTAAGTTTCGTCTTCATGGGGCTCCTCTTTTCGGGTGGACGCATTTGTTCGGGAACGCGGCCGGTTGGGGTTGGGTCGTGCCGTCTCTCCATGAGCTCTGGACGGTGCACCCTCGGGCTAGAAACCTGGTATGCGATAAAGTAGTACCACTGTACAACCAGTCTAGACCAGCGCTCTATGCGTTTACCCTCATATTGCGTTATGGCAACACGGTGTTTACGAGCTGAAAGCACGTGGTTTGAGGGTCCGCACGGACCCGGTGCCGTGGTTCGCCCCGGTGGTGCATTTGTCTGGCATTTGGTGCCTGAGTGGTATGCTGTTTGCGCTGCGCCCCGGTGCCGACCAGTCGACTCGCGCCTGTCGGCGACCGGAGCCGTCGCGCAGCCCCCGACAACACGAAAAGGGCACGCAATGAGCGCGCTGGCACAACTACTCAACACGCTCGATCCCGACGGCAGTCAACCGCTCTACCAACAGCTGCAACGCGCGCTGCGCGAGGCCATCGAGAAGCGCGTGCTCGGCCCCGACGACGCGCTGCCGTCGGAGCGACAGCTGGCCGCCGATCTCGGCGTGTCGCGCATCACCGTGCGCAAGGCCATCCAGGGCCTGGCCGACGAGGGATTCCTCGACCAGCGCCAGGGCTCGGGCAACTTCGTGTCCACGCGCATCGACAAGAACTTCGCCAAGCTCACGTCGTTCTCGGAAGACATGCGCGCCCGCGGCCGCACACCGCGCAGCGAGTGGATCAAGCGCTCCAGCGGTACCGTCACGCCGGAAGAGGCGATGAAGCTGGCTCTTAGCCCCGGTTCGCTGGTGTACCGCTTCCACCGGCTGCGCTACGCCGACGACGCACCGATGGCACTCGAATACGCCACGCTGTCGGCCGCCGCGCTGCCGTCGCTCGAGTCGGTCGACAACTCGCTGTACGACGCGCTGGAGCGCGCCGGCAATCGCCCGGTGCGCGCGCTGCAACGCCTGCGCGCGCTGCTGCTCAACGAGGAGCAGGCCCGCCTGCTCGATGCCGACGTCGGCGACGCCGGCCTGCTGGTGGAGCGCCTTGGCTACCTGCGCGACGGCCGGGCCATCGAGCTGTCGCAGTCCATCTACCGCGGCGACACGTACGACTTCGTCGCGGAGCTCAACGCCTCCTGAGCGCCCCCGCCGGGCATGTGATCTGCCCGGCTTGGCACCGCCCCTTCCTCGGGGCGGCGCGTCCATTTGTCGCGCCGCTGTCGGCGTAACAGGCGCGTTGCGCGTTTTGAGGACAATAGCCGTCTTTTTCCTCCGCACCCGGGGCGCCGCCCGCGTGCTGTCGCGACCTCCTTTCTCGTTCGGCGCAGCGTTTCCTGGGATTGACATGAGAGCCTTCACCTCGCGCGCCTTGCTGGCGCTGACCTTCGCCGCCGGACTGAATGGCGCCGCCCCCGCCATCGCCGCCGATGCCCCGGCCGCCGCCGCGTCGCAGGCCGGCGCCTCGGTGAGCCCCGAGTTCGCCAAGCCGTTCAACGAGGCCCAGGACCTGCTCAAGGCCGGCAACGGCATCGCCGCGCTGGCCAAGCTGAAGGAACTCGACGCGCTGCCCAGCCTGAACGCGTACGAGAAGTACCTGCTCCTGCGCGTGCGCGCCCCGGCCGAATACAGCGCCAACGACAGCGTCGCCGCCGCGAAGGACTTCGAGGCGCTGCTGGCCAACGACCAGCTGCCCGCCGCCGACCGCCTGCAGATCATGAAGGCGTTGGCCAGCATCCTGTACAGTCCCGAGCAGTACGCCAAGGCCACGGTGGCCATCCAGCGCTACCTCGACGCCGGCGGCGACGGCGCCCAGCTGCGCGAACTGCTGCCGCAGACCCAGTACATCAACAAGGACTACGCGTCCGCCGCCAAGGGCTTCCGCGCCCAGGTCGACGCCACCTATGCCGCCGGCAAGGTGCCCACCGAGAAGACGCTGCGCCTGCTGGCCACGTCTTACTCGCAGTCGGACAGCGACGCGGGCTACGTGTGGGCGCTGGAGCACCTGGCCGTGGCCTACCCGAAGGCCGACTACTGGAAGGAACTGATCGCCCGCGGCGCGCACACCGACAAGTTCGCGGACCGGATGTACGTCGACAACTACCGCCTGAAGGCGCGTGTGCTGGGCGGGGTCAACGACAGCGAGCGCCTGAGCTACGCCGCGCTGGCCGCGCATGCCGGCTATCCCGAGGAAGCCAAGCGCATCCTCGACGAGGCTTACGCGTCCAAGCCCTTCACGGGCCCCGACCTGGGCGAGGCCAACAAGCTGCGCGCCGAGGTCGGCAAGGCCGTCGCCGCCGACCGCGCACAGCAGGCGGTGAACGAGGCGTCCGCGCGCAGCGCCAAGGACGGCAACGCGCTGGTGTCGCTGGGCCTGCTGGAGACCGTCGACGGCAACGCGCAGCAAGGCGCGCAGCTGATCGAGCAGGGCATCGCCAAGGGCGGCCTCCGCTATCCCGAGGAAGCGCGCCTGCACCTGGGCTACGCCCAGGTCCTGGCCGGCCGCGACGCCGACGCCGTCAAGTCCTTCGACAGCGTCACCAGCGGCCCCGCCGGCATCGTGCCGATCGCGCACACCTGGTCGCTGTACGCGCAATCGCGGCTGCACGCCGCGGCAGCGCCGACGCCGGCCGCCCCCGCGTCCAAGTAAGAGAGGGGGCGTCGCGGGGGGGCAGGCGCTGCGCTGCAACGCCCGACCCGCGCTGTCGGACAGCC
>JACMOG010000582.1 GCA_014378125.1 Vitreoscilla sp.
CGCCCGGCGGCAAGACCGCCCACCTGCTGGAGCTGGCCGACCTCCACGTGGTGGCCCTCGACGCCGACCCGCAGCGCCTGGTGCGCGTGGACGACACCCTCGCTCGCCTGCGCCTGAAGGCGCGCACGCTGGCGGGCGACGGCCGCCGCCCGGCCGACTGGTGGGACGGCCAGCCCTTCGACGCCATCCTGCTGGACGCCCCCTGCAGCGCCTCGGGCATCGTGCGCCGCCACCCGGACATCCGCTGGCTGCGCCGGGCCGAAGACATCGCCGCGCTGGGCAAGATCCAGGGCGAGCTGCTGGAAGCGCTGTGGCCCACGCTGAAACCCGGCGGCTGGCTGCTCTACGCCACCTGCTCCGTGTTCCGGACGGAGGGCGAGCACCAGATCGACGCATTTTTGCAACGCCGCGGGGTCTCCGGCGCCCATTTGGACGCCCGCTCGCCCGGCCACCTGCTGCCGCTGCCGGACAATGGCTCGAACGGGGCGTCACCGCCCGGCAATGGCGTCGACGCGGCTTCCCCCGTCGTCTCCGACGGCTTCTACTACGCGCTGCTGCGCAAAGAGTCCGCTGCCGGATCGGCCTGACATCGCCGCGCTTGCAGTATCGCCTCACGCCACCCCCGCGCCAAAGCGCGCCCTTCGCATCGCCACCGTGCACCTGTCTCTGGTCCGAACGCCTCAGCTCTGGATTCGCCTGGCCCACGACGCCCGGCGCGTCCTGGCGGCGGCGTTCCTGGCCGCCGCGTGCCTGGGCGGCCTGGTGGGGCTCGCGCCGGAGGCCCGGGCGCAGGGCGTCGAGCTGCCGTCCATCGCGGCCAAGCGCCAGGATGGCGGCATCGTGCTCGATTTCGTGGCCAACCTCACCCTCAGCCGGGCGGTTGAAGACGCGCTGCGGCGCGGCGTGCCGGTGTATTTCGTGGCCGAGGCCGTCGTCAAGAAGCCGCGCTGGTACTGGCGCGACGACCGGGTGTCGCGCGTCTCGCGCAGCTGGCGCCTGTCGTACCAGCCGCTCACCTCGGCCTGGCGCGTCAGCCTGGGCGCGTTCAGCCAGTCGTACCCGTCGCTGGAGGAGGCCCTCACCACGGTGACGCGCATCGCCCACTGGCGCGTGGCCGATTCGGACATCAACGCCTCCGACAAGTACTACGTCGACTTCCAGTTCTACCTGGACTCCTCGCAGCTGCCGCCGCCCATGAAGCTGGATCTCAACGCCCAGTCCGAGTGGAAACTGGGCGTCGAACGCACGCTCCCGGTCGACTGAGTGGCCCATCCCTTGGTCGGCGACGACGCCCCGAAGAGCGGCCGCAGGCGGCCCTCGTTCAAGATGAGCCGGCGCTCGGTGGCCTTCGTCTGGGCGGTATCGATCCTGGCCTTCCTGGGCGTGGCGCTGGTGCTGGGCTTCGTGGTGTCGCTGGCCTCCGGCGAGCCGGCCCTGTACGAGCGCAGCTTCGTCTGGCTGTTCTGGCTCAACGGCGCCGTGGCGCTCGCGCTGCTCGTCGTGCTGGTCGGCGCCACCCTGCGCCTGGGGCTGCGCTGGCGCAGCGGCAAGTTCGGCAGCCGGCTGCTGCTCAAGCTGGCGGCCATCTTCGCGCTGGTGGGCGTGGTGCCGGGGGCGCTCATCTACACGGTGTCGCTGCAGTTCGTCACGCGCAGCATCGACGCCTGGTTCGACACCAAGGTCGACCACGCGCTGGTGGCCGGCCTGAACCTGGGCAAGGGCACGCTCGACACGCTGTCGGCCGACCTGGTGGAGAAGGCACGCAGCGCCGCCACGCGCCTGGGCGATCCGCACGTACCGGGCGCCGCACTCACGCTCGAGCGCATGCGCGACCAGATGGGCGCGCAGGATCTCGCGCTGGTGGCCGGCAATGGCCAGATCGTGCTGGCGGCCAGCTCCAAGCCATCGCTGATGCCCGACCGGCCGTCGGCCGCGCTGGTCCGCCAGGCGCGCGCCACCGGCCAGGCCAGCCAGGTGGAAGGGCTGGAGGACGGGGCCTCGCCGGGCACCGGCGTGGCCGCGCGTGTGCGCGCCGTGGTGCAGGTGCCGTCCAGCAGCCTGTCCCTGGACAACAGCGAACGCTTCCTGCTCGCCGTGCAGCCGTTGCCGCCGGTGGTGGTCAACAACGCGATCGCCGTGCAGGCCGCCTACCGCGACTATCAACAGCGCGCGCTGGCTCGCGAGGGATTGCGCCGAATGTACGTGGGCACGCTCACGCTGGCGGTGGTGCTGGCCGTGTTCGGCTCGGTGTTGATCGCCATCACGTTCGGCAACCAGCTGGCGCGGCCGCTGCTGCTGCTGGCCGACGGCATGCGCGCCGTCGCCGCCGGCGACCTGGGCGCCAAGCCGGTGTACGAATCGCGCGACGAGATCGGCGGCCTCACGCGCTCGTTCGCGCAGATGACCGAGCAGCTGGGCCAGGCGCGCTCCGATGTCGACCGCAGCGTGACGGCCGTGGGGGGCGCGCGCACGCGCCTGCAGACCATCCTGGACAACCTCAGCGCCGGCGTGATCCTGTTCGACACGCAGTGGCGCATCGACACCGTCAACCCCGGCGCGACGCGCATCCTGCGCGCGCCGCTGTCGGCTTACCAGGGCCGCAAGCTGGAGGACATCCCGCTGCTGGCCGACTTCGCGCAGGCCGTGGAGCAGCGCTTCGAGCTGCACCTGGCCAGCCCCGAGGCCGGCGAACGGGTGCTGTGGCAGGACCAGTTCGAGCTCAAGGTGGGCGACAAGGGCCACGAGCTCACGCTGCTGGTGCGCGGCGCGCTGCTGCCCGGCGATGCGCGCCTGATGGTGTTCGACGACATCACCGAGGTGGTGTCGGCGCAGCGCTCGGCCGCGTGGAGCGAGGTGGCGCGCCGGCTCGCGCACGAGATCAAGAACCCGCTCACGCCGATCCAGCTGTCCGCCGTGCGCCTGCAGTTCAAGCTGGAAAGCAAGCTCACCGACGCCGCCGACCAGGCCCTGCTTTCGCGCAGCGTGGGCACCATCGTGGCCCAGGTGCAGGCGATGAAGCAGTTGGTCAACGAGTTCCGCGACTACGCGCGGCTGCCCAGCGCCAACCTGCAGCCGATCGACCTCAACGGCCTGGTGGCCGAGGTGCTGGCGTTGTACGGCGATGCCCAGGAGAACGGCCACCTGGTGTCGAAGCTCGAGCCCGGCCTGCCGCAGATCATGGGCGACACCTCGCAGCTGCGCCAGGTGGTGCACAACCTCGTGCAGAACGCCTTGGATGCCGCGTCGATCTGGCCGGACGCCCTCGTCCAGGTGCGCACGGAGTCGGCTCGCAACGACGACGGGCGCCTGCGTGCCGTGCGCCTCAAGGTGGAGGACAATGGGCCCGGATTTCCGGAGAATGTCCTCCAGCGCGCGTTCGAACCCTACGTGACCACCAAGTCCAAAGGCACCGGCCTGGGCCTGGCGGTCGTGAAGAAAATCGCCGACGAACACCGAGCCCGCGTCCGTATCGCGAACCTGGGCAGCGGCGAAGACGGCGCGACCGGCGCCGCCGGAGCCCAAGTTTCGATATCATTTTCCCGCTTCGTGGAGTCGACCCCCCCAGGGCCGCCGCGCGAAACCCCTGTATAAAGCGCTATTCGCTTCCGGGTCCAGCTCAGCCGAGCCGGCCCGCAGCCCTTCCCCGAATTCATGGCCACGATTCTTGTAGTTGACGACGAAATGGGCATCCGCGCCCTGCTGTCCGAGATCCTCACCGACGAGGGTCACACGGTGGAGGTCGCAGAAAACGCCGCGAACGCACGCCTGGTGCGCGAGCGCCTGCGTCCCGACCTGGTGCTGCTCGACATCTGGATGCCGGACGTCGACGGCATCACGCTGCTCAAGGAGTGGGGCGCCACCGCGCAGCTGAACATGCCGGTCATCATGATGAGCGGCCACGGCACCATCGACACCGCGGTCGAGGCCACCAAGTACGGCGCCATCGCGTTCCTCGAGAAGCCGATCACGCTGCAGAAGCTGCTGCGCGCCGTCGAGCAAGGCCTGGCCCGGCCCAGC
>JACMOG010000583.1 GCA_014378125.1 Vitreoscilla sp.
CCTTCCAGCAGCATGCCGGGCTGCAGGTCCTTGATGTCTTCCACGCCGTCGTTGAAGCGCGCCACCTTGAAGTCGGGACGCGGGTCGCGGCCGGGCTTGTCGAGCTCGACCAGGATGTCCTTGATCGTGATCGCGCCGAACTTCTCGTCGGCGAAGGCCTCCGGCTTGAGCGACTTCAGCACGTCGCTGCGGCCCATCACCTCGGTGATCGGCCGCGCCGTGGACGCCAACATGCGCTGCACCACCGGGTAGGTCTCGGGGTGCACGCCGGTCATGTCCAGCGGATTGGTGCCGCCGCGGATGCGCAGGAAGCCGGCGGCCTGCTCGAAGGTCTTGGGGCCCAGGCCCGTCACGTCCAGCAACTGCGAGCGCGCGGCGAAAGCGCCGTTGGCGTCGCGCCAGCGCACGATGGAACTCGCCACGGCCTGGCTCAGGCCCGACACGCGCGCCAGCAGCGGCGCCGAGGCGGTGTTGAGGTCGACGCCCACCTTGTTCACGCAGTCCTCGACGACGGCGTCGAGCGTCTTCATCAGCTCGCTCTGGTTGACGTCGTGCTGGTACTGGCCCACGCCGATGCTCTTGGGGTCGATCTTCACCAGCTCGGCCAGCGGATCCTGCAGGCGACGCGCGATGGAGACGGCGCCGCGCAGGCTCACGTCCAGGTCGGGCAGCTCCTTGCTGGCGAACTCGGAGGCCGAGTACACCGAGGCGCCCGCCTCGCTCACCACGATCTTCTCGATGACGACGTCGGGCGCGATCAGCTGCACGCGCTTGATGAGGTCGGCGGCCAGCTTGTCCGTCTCGCGGCTGGCGGTGCCGTTGCCGATGGCGATCAGGTTGACGCCGTGCTGCGCCACCAGAAGGCCCAGCGAATGCAACGAGCCTTCCCAGTCGCGGCGCGGCTCGTGCGGATAGACGGTGTGCGTGGCCAGCACCTTGCCGGTGTCGGACACCACGGCCACCTTCACGCCGGTGCGGATGCCGGGGTCGAGCCCCATCACCACGCGCTTGCCGGCGGGCGCGGCCAGCAGCAGGTCGCGCAGGTTCTCGGCGAACACGCGGATGGCCACCTTCTCGGCCTCCTCGCGCACCCGGCCGAACAGGTCGCGCTCCAGGCTCAGCGACAGCTTGGCCTTCCACGTCCACGAGACCGCGCGCTTGATCAGGTCGTCGCCCGCGCGCTTGCCGTGGGCCCAGCCCAGGTGGCGCGCGATGCGGCCTTCGGCCAGGCTCGGCTGGCCGGCGACCACGTCCTCGTCGAGGATCAGCTTGGCGTCGAGGATCTCCTGCGTGCGGCCGCGAAACACGGCCAGCGCGCGGTGCGAGGGCACGGTGCGGATCGGCTCGGAGTAGTCGAAGTAGTCGCGGTACTTCGACACGTCGGCGTTGTTCTCGTCCTTGCCGTCCATCTTCTTCGATTGCAGCAGGCCCTCGTCCCACAGCCACTCGCGCAACACCTTCACCAGCGCGGCGTCCTCGGCCCAGCGTTCGGACAGCAGGTCGCGCACGCCATCGAGCACCGCGAACGCGTCGGCGAAGCCGCCGTCCACGTTGATGAACGCGGCGGCCTGCGCCAGCGGATCCAGCGACGGATCGGCGAACAGCAGGTCGGCCAGCGGCTCGAGGCCGGCTTCGCGGGCGATCATGCCCTTGGTGCGGCGCTTCTGCTTGAACGGCAGGTAGAGGTCTTCCAGCTCCTGCTTGGTGGGCGCGGCGTCGATCGCGGAGGCCAGCTCGGGCGTCAGCTTGCCCTGCTCGTGGATGCTCTTGAGCACCGCGGCGCGCCGGTCTTCCAGCTCGCGCAGGTACCCCAGCCGGCTTTCCAGTTCGCGCAGCTGGATGTCGTCCAGGTTGTCGGTGACTTCCTTGCGGTAGCGGGCGATGAACGGCACCGTGGCGCCGCCATCGAGCAGCGTGACCGCCGCGTTGACCTGTGCGGGGCGAACCTTCAGTTCCGCCGCGATTTGAAGAAGGATCTTGTCCAAGGCCTGTGCCTGTTGAGAGCGTCGCAAAGCGCGCGAGTGTGCCATAGCGAGGTAACCGATCCCGGCCATCGCGGTGAGGCTTTTCGAGCCCCGGATGTGGTAATCGACGCCGCGCCCCCCGGCAAGTCGTAAGGATGAGCAACAGCATCCCGCTGTCGCGCTGCGCCATGCGGAAAAGACGTTTCGCCCTGTTACCTCGATGCACCGAATTGACCGCAGGATGGGGGCGTTATTTCGTGACTGAAATCACGCAAAGTCGCCGAACATGTGCTCATCCGCCCCTCCCTCCAGGCAAACGCAATGACCACCATCCAGGACATCGATCCCCTCGCCCCCGGCCTGAGCTCCACCGAACGCGCCATGCTGATGGACCTGATCAAGGCACGCGAGGCCTACTGCCTGCAAGGCCGTGGCCGCGAGTACCACGCGCTCGGCAAGGCGCTGATGGTGGTGTGGCACTACATGCAGCACAACGCCGGCCGCCCCGACCTGCCGCGCACCGACTTCGGCTCGCTGGACGTCACGCTGCCCATCGACGACACCCGCGAGGCCGCGAACCGGGCGCACGCGCTGTCGTGGAACTTCTCGGCCACGCGGCTGCAGGCGACGGAATCGTCCGCGGGCTGACTGCATGGATCCTTCGGCTGCGCGCAGGATGACAGACCAGGCGTCAACCCTCGCGCAGGATGGCAGAGCCAACGTCTAACCGCCGCCCAGGCAGCAGTCC
>JACMOG010000584.1 GCA_014378125.1 Vitreoscilla sp.
GGCAACGAGCGCGGGCAGGTGGTGGTCGGTGACGAGCACGGCCAGGCCGGATGCCCGTGCATGCGCCACGCCGGCCAGGCTGGCGATGCCGTTGTCCACGGTGACCAGCAGGTCGGGGCGCGGCACGCGGGCGGCGTCGAACGGGCGCGAGTCGTCGGGGCCGTCGTCGCCGCAGGCCAGGTCGACGATCGTGGGGGTGGGGCCGGAGCCGTGCAGCTGGCGGTCGGGCACCACGTACGACAGGCGCGCGCTGTGGGCGCCCAGCATCTGCAGGCCGCGCAGGGCGACGGCGCAGGCGGTGGCGCCGTCGCAGTCGTAGTCGGCCACCACCACGATGCGCTTGTTCTGCTCGATGGCGTCGGCCAGCAGGCGCGCGGCCTCGGCGCTGCCGCGCAACGTGGATGGTGGCAGCAGCTGCGCCATCGCGTCGTCGAGTTCCTCGACGCTGCGCACGCCGCGCGCGGCGAACAGGCGCGCCAGCAGCGGATGCACGCCGGCCTGCTCCAGCGCGAAGACGGTGCGCGGCGGAACGTCGCGGGTGTGGATGCGGGGGGAGTGGTTCACAGGGCCTCCAGCACGGCGTGCGACGCGGGGGCGCGGGCGCCGAACAGGCTTTTCCACCACGGGCGTTGCGCGGGTTGCCAGGTGCGCGCGAGGCGCTCGCCGCACAGCGTGAGGCGGACGTCGGCCGAACCCTCGGCCAGCGCGCGCAGCGGGCCGGCGTCGAGCGCATGCCAGGCCTCGGCCCAGGCGCTCCAGTCGTCGGCGAGCAGCGGCGCGCGCAGCCGGTCGTCGACCACCACGTCGGCTGGCAGCGCGCGCTCGGCCGGCTGCGCCTGGCCCGTGCCGCTGAGCCAGAACGAGTTGACGCTCATCGCGCCGCGCGCCTCGCGGGCGTCGTTGAGCGGATGCACGTACAGCAGCATCTGCACCTCGCTCTGCAGCCGGCGCACCAGCATCACGCCGGGATGGTCGTTGAGCCAGAGGTCGACGTTGCGGCCGATGACGCGGTCGATGGACGCGGTGGGCAGCTCGGCCAGCGACGGGTGGCTCACGTACCAGCGCGTGGGGCCGGCCCAGTGCCAGGCCCAGCCGAGGTCCTCGAACAGCGGCGCCAGCGTGGCGTGCAGCGTGCGCGCCTCGGGCTCGTCGAGCTCCAGCAGCGCGGGGTCGACCAGGTTGACCTGGTCGTGGCCCACGTGCCAGTGCGCCGGCGTGAGCAGGCCCCATCCTGCGCCGGTGACGGGCGCGAGGCCGTCGGCGCGCGCGGCCTCGGCGGCGAAGGGCAGCAGGCCGTCCTGCACGGGCCAGCCGCGCAGGCGGGCCAGCAGGCGCTCGTGGGGAAGCGAGAGCGCGTACTCGTCGAGCGCTTCGGATTCCGCGTCGCCGTCGACCGCCGCCCAGCGGGCCAGCAGGCGATCGAGGTTAGGCAGGCTCAGCGTGCCGAGGGCCTGCACGGCGGCATCGGACAAGGCCGATGCGAAGGGGATCACGAGATGCATCCCGTGATTATCCCGTGGGGCGACGGTCAGTCGCGCGCCCTGGCGTCGCGATGCTCCACCATCGCGTCGGTGGCGCGGTCGAAGGTGTCGAACAGCCCGCTGGTGCGATTGCGCATGGCCATGCCCAGCGCGGCCGAGAGGTCGGCGCCCTGGACGCCTTGCTCCAGGCGGCGCAGCAGGGCCATGGCCTCGGCGGTGGTGCATTCCACGCCCCGCACCACGAAACGGTCGTCGTCGAGGCGGGCCAGGGTATCGGGCTTGCGCACCGTCTGGCGCAGCGCCTGCGCGGCGCGCACCAGCACGGCGTCGTGCGCGTCGCGGGCGGCCAACGACAGGCCCGGCGACTTCATGCCGTCGAGCTCGATGGCCACCACGCAGGCGGTGGCGCCGTAGCGGCGGCAGCGTTCTTCCTCGGCGGCCAGCGCCATTTCCCAGCCGCGGCGGTTGGCCAGGCCGGTGAGGGTGTCGGTGAGCGCCTCGGAGCGCGCCGTCTCGGCCTCGCGGGCCATGGCCGTGGTGTTGAGCTCCGCGCTGAGCAGGCCGCTGAGCATGTCGGCGAACACCTCCACCATGGGCTGCTCCTGGATGAGGGCCGACGACATGGGCTGCGGGTTGATGCCGCACAGCGTGCCGAACAGCTCGCCGTTGGCGTCCACCAGCGGCGCGCCCACGTAGGCGCCGATGGGCAGCTGCTGCGCCAGCGGCATGGACGCGTAGGCAGGCACGTCGGCCGTGCTGGGCGCCACGCGCGGCCCGTCGCCGCGCACCATGCGCGAGCAGAACGTGTCGGCCCAGCGGAACACGTCGCCCTGCTGCACGCCGTAGCCGTGGTCTTCCGCCGTCAGGACGACCCAATCCTCGTTGTCGGCGCGGCTGACCATCCACAGGTCCATGCCGATGCGCTGGTGAAGAAAGGTGAGAACCTCCCTGGAGGCGCCGGCGAAGTCGGGTGCTTTCATTGATCCATTCTCTCTGGCGCTCAATCTGCGCCCCGTGTCTGGCGACCATCTTAGGGCCTGTGCGGGCGTTCAGCCAGCCGTGCCGCATGCTCGCGCTGTCGTCCGACAAGGCGCCCGACAGGCGCCGCCTAGAATGAACCCGGACCGGCGTGACTCCACGCGGGCGGGGAAATTCGTGCCTTTTGAGTGGTTGATTGGCTGGCGCTACACGCGCGCCGGTCGCGCCGGGCGGCGCAACGCGTTCATTTCGTTCATCTCCCTGGTGTCGATGCTGGGCATCGCGCTGGGCGTGGCGGCACTGATCATCGTGCTGTCGGTGATGAACGGCTTCCAGAAGGAGGTGAGCGACAGCATGCTCAAGGCCATCGCCCACGTGCAGCTGATGGACGAGAACGGCGATGCGGTGGCCGACTGGCAGGCCCTCGCCGCCAAGGCGAAGGCGATCGAGCCGACCATCGTCGCCGCCGCGCCCTACACCGAGACCCAGTCGCTGCTGGCGCACGGCGACGGCATGCGCGGCGCGGTGGTGCGCGGCGTGGATCCGGCCGAGGAATCGAAGATCAACGACCTGGCCTCCAGCCTGCAGCACGACGGCATCCTGGCCAGGCTCACCCCGGGCAGCTGGAACATCGTGCTGGGCGCCGAGCTGGCGCGCGCGCTGGGCGTCACCGTGGGCGACCAGGTGACGGTCATCGCGCCGGGCGCGCAGGTGACGCCCGCGGGCGCGCTGCCGCGCCTGAAGTCGTTCAACGTGGTGGGCCTGTTCTCGGTGGGCCACTACGAGTACGACAGCGCCCTGGCGCTGGCCTCCATCGACGACACCGCCAGGCTGTACCGCACCGGCGGCCCCACCGGCGTGCAGTTGCGCCTGGCCGACGTGCACGACGCCCGCGCGGCCGCCGACCGGCTGGCCATCGGCCTGGGACAAGGCGTGCGCGTGCAGGACTGGACGCGCCCCAACGCCGCCTGGTTCGACGCGGTGCAGATCGAGAAGACGATGATGTTCATCATCCCCACGCTGATCGTGGCCGTGGCGGCGTTCAACCTGGTCTCCACGCTGGTGATGACCGTCACCGACAAGCAGGCCGACATCGCCATCCTGCGCACGCTGGGCGCCAGCCCGCGCTCGATCATGCTGATCTTCATGGTGCAGGGCGCGTCGTCGGGCATCGCCGGCACCTTGGGCGGCGTGCTGTTCGGGCTGTTGGTGGCCTTCAACATCCCCAGCATCGTGCCCGCCATCGAGCACCTGCTGCACACCACGTTCCTGCC
>JACMOG010000585.1 GCA_014378125.1 Vitreoscilla sp.
CTGCTTCGCCAGCGCCGGCAGCACCGGCTTGAGGTAGATGGTGAGCAGGCGAAACGCCTCGATGCAGGTGCTGCAGACGTCCTGCAGCGCGGCGTCGGGGCGTTCCCTCTTGGCCAGGTCCCCGGGCTTGTGCTGGTCGACGTACTCGTTGACCTTGTCGGCCAGCGCCATGATGTCGCGCAGCGCCTTGCCGAACTCGCGTTCCTCGTACAGTTCGACGATGGTGGCCTTCTGCGCGCGCAGCGTCTCCAGCAGCGCCGAGCCCTCCACGCCCAGGTCGCCCGACAGCGTGCCGCCGAAGCGCTTGGCCAGGAAGCCCGCGGCGCGGCTGGCGATGTTGATGTACTTGCCCACCAGGTCGGAGTTGACGCGGGCGACGAAGTCGTCCGGGGTGAACTCGATGTCTTCCACGTGGGAGTTGAGCTTGGCCGCGATGTAGTAGCGCAGCCACTCGGGGTGCAGGCCCAGCTCGAGGTACTTCAGCGGCGAGATGCCGGTGCCGCGGCTCTTGCTCATCTTGTCGCCGCCCAGCGTGATGAAGCCGTGCACGAAGATGTGGTCCGGCGTCTTGCGGCCCGAGAAGTGCAGCATCGCCGGCCAGAACAGCGTGTGGAAGTACGTGATGTCCTTGCCGATGAAGTGCACCTGCTGCACGTCGGGGTCGGCGAAGAACGCGTCGTAGTCGAGACCCTTCTTGCCGAAGTAGTTCTTCAGCGAGGCCAGGTAGCCGATGGGCGCGTCGAGCCAGACGTAGAAGTACTTGCCCGGCGCGTCGGGAATCTCGATGCCGAAGTAGGGCGCGTCGCGGCTGATGTCCCAGTCGCCCAGGCCGCCGGCGCCGGTCTCCTCGTCCTTGACGAACCATTCCTTGATCTTGTTGAGCACCTCCGGCTGCAGGCGGCCGGTGTCGGTGGTCCACTTCTGCAGGAAGTCGAGGCAGCGCGGATCGGACAGGCGGAAGAAGTAGTGCTCGCTGGTGCGCAGCACCGGCACGGCGCCGCTCAGCGCCGAGTACGGGTTCTTCAGCTCGGTGGGGCTGTAGCCGGCGCCGCAGTTCTCGCAGGCGCCGCCGTACTGATCCTTGGCGCCGCAGCGCGGGCATTCGCCCTTGATGAAGCGGTCGGGCAGGAACATCGACTTCACCGGGTCGAAGAACTGCTCGATCGTCTTCACGTCGATCAGCTCGTTCTTGCGCAGCGCCAGGTAGATCTCCTTGGACAGCGCGTGGTTCTCCGGCGAGTCGGTGGAGCTCCAGTTGTCGAACGCGATGTGGAAGCCTTCGAGGTACTTCGCGCGGCCCGCCGCCACCTCGGCCACGAAGGCCTGCGGCGTCTTGCCCTGCTTGTCGGCGGCGATCATGATCGGCGCGCCGTGCGCGTCGTCGGCGCCCACGAAGTGCACCTCGGCGCCGTTCATGCGCTGGAACCGCACCCAGATGTCGGCCTGGATGTACTCCATCATGTGCCCGATGTGGAAGGGCGCATTGGCGTAGGGCAGGGCGGTGGTGACGAAGAGTTTGCGGGTCATGGCGATTGGGTGGTCGGCCGTGCAGCGGACGCGGCGGAACCCTCGATTCTAAAGGCGGTCGCGCGCCGGCGCGGGTTGTCCGGTTGTGGCGGGGATTTCCGTACAACCAAGGGCGGCCACATGCATCGCGCCGGTATTTGCCGTCTTGATGCGCCCGCCGCGCAATTTGGCGCCTGCGACGCCTGTCTCCAGGCTGAACTTGATGTGCGATGACGTAAAGTCGCTTGCTCATCCGTCAGCCGTTCTTTCGCAAGGATTTCCTTTGAACCAGATCCGGAAACTCGCACGCGTCTCGACCCTGCTGGCGGCTTGCGCCCTCGTCCTCGCGCCCATCGTCGGCCATGCCACCGACATCGCCCACGCGGACATCCCGTCGCCCATTCCGGACAACGAGTTGCGCATCGGTTCGCACGTGTTCAAGCTGCCCCCGGGCCAGTGGACGCTCGTGCAAGGCCAGACCTTCATGACGCCGGCCTCGGGCAACCGCGGGGACGCCGAAGCCTTCCGCGGCATGGTGGTGCTGGTGGACAAAGGCCAGTTCCGCGTGGCCATCGACCTCTCGCTGCCGGTGCAGGACGCGCCGGGCATTGCCAGCTGGGGCGACGACAGCTGCGCCGCCAACAACGGCGCCCTGCACGCCACCCGCATGACCAAGTTCAACGGCCAGCAATGCCTGGCCGTGTTCGGCCATCCCGACCTGCTTCGCAACCTGCAGCACACCAACCCGTACGCCGCGCGCTGGATGCTCGATCAGCACGTGGTCGGCCTGGGCAGCGCCATCGAGATCGTCTACACGAGCCGCCAGGACGCCACCTTCGGCCGGCTGCACGCGTTCTTCACGGCGCCGTACTTCGACAGCGACGAGGCGATGACCCAGTGGGCGGCCGCGCTGGAGGATTCGCTCAAGCGCGAGTTCGCGAGCAAGGCGTTCTCGGCCACGCTGCCGGCGCTGCCGGTGCTGCCCGCGTCCATCCAGGCCAACGACTCGGCCTCGGGCATGGTGCGTCCCGGCGTGGCGATGTCCAATGAAGCCGCCTCGGCGGCGCGCGACGTGTGGATGGCCTGCCTGCGCAAGGAGGCTGCCCGCCTCGACGACCGCAAGACGGCCGCCAACGAGGTGGGCTCGGCGATCTACTTCAACTGTCGCGAGCAGGAACTCAAGGGCGTCACCGCCACGATCGCTCCGGCGCGCCTGGCCGTGATGTCCAGCTCCGAGATCAACGAGCTGTTCGAAGGCGCGCACCACCAGGTGGTGGACTCCGGCATCGCCACCAACATCGTGCTGGAGCACCGCGCGGGGCGCGCGCCGGATGCGAAGCCGGCCGACAAGGCGGACAAGACCAAGAACGCCAAGCGTTGAGGCAAAGGGGTCCGGGCCCGTCCGGGGCCAGACCCCTGGCACGGCCCCGGCTTCCTCTTGGTGGTGAAATGCGAGGAATCCCTCATCTTTCGCCGCCCGCCTCGATGTCCTCCGTTCCTGCCGCATCCGGCATCCCCGTTGCCGACGGCCTCACCGGACGCCAACACGCGCTGGCGCTGGCCGCGATCCTGCTGTCCGTGGCCATGGCCACGCTGGACACCGCGATCGCCAACACCGCGCTGCCCACCATCGCCGACAGCCTGCGCGTGAACGAGGCGCAGGTGATCTGGGTGGTCAACGCGTACCAGCTGGCCGTGATCGCCGTGCTGCTGCCGTTCGCCGCCTCGGGCGAGATCCTGGGGCACGGGCGCGTGTTCGCGGCCGGCACGATGCTGTTCACCGCGGCGTCGCTGGTGTGCGGCCTGGCCGATTCCCTCACCACGCTGGTGGCCGCGCGCATCCTGCAAGGCATCGGCGGCGCGGCCATCATGAGCGTCAACATCGCGCTGATCCGCTTCGTGTTCCCGGCGCGCAAGCTGGGCCGCGGCGTGGGGATGAACTCGATGGTGGTGGCGCTCGCGTTCACCGTGGGGCCGAC
Source organism: Vitreoscilla sp. (assembly GCA_014378125.1). The sequence continues at coordinate 3,486 of JACMOG010000585.1, forward strand.
CGTGGCCTCGGGCATCCTGTCGGTGGCCTCGTGGCACTGGTTGTTCCTGATCAACGTGCCCATCGGCGTGGTGGCCGTGCTGTTCGCCAACCGCGCGCTGCCGCCCACCGAGCGCCAGGGCCACGGCTTCGACCGCGTGGCCGCGCTGCTGTGCGCGGGCCTGTTCGGCTGCGCGGTGCTGGGCTTCGAATCGCTGTCGCACGGCAGCGCGTGGGCGCCGGTGACCGCCGAATGGGTGGTGGCCGTCACCTGCGGCGCGCTGCTGTGGCGGCGCCAGGCGGCGCACCCGGCGCCGATGCTGGCGGTCGACCTGTTTCGCGCGCCCAGCTTCGCGCTGTCCGCGGCCACGTCCATCTGCGCGTTCGCCACGCAGGGGCTGGGCTTCGTGTCGCTGCCGTTCCTGCTTCAGACCACGCTGGGCCACAGCGCCGTCGCCACCGGCCTGCTGATGACGCCGTGGCCGGCGGTCGTCGCGGTGATGGCCCTCGTCGCGGGCCGGATGGCCGACCACTACCCGCCGGGGTTGCTGGGCGGCGTGGGCCTGGTGGCGCTGGGCTGCGGCATGGGCGCGCTGGCGCTGCTGCCCGCGGACGCGTCGACCGCCGACATCGTGTGGCGCACCGCGCTGTGCGGCGCGGGCTTCGGCTTCTTCCAGGCGCCCAACCTCAAGGCCTTGATGAGCAGCGTGCCGCCGCGGCGCAGGGGCGGCGCCAGCGGCGTGGTGGCCACCGCGCGCCGGCTGGGCCAGACGCTGGGCGCCGGGCTGGTGGCGCTGTGCTTCCACCTCGCGCCGACGCACGCGCCGCAGGCAGCGCTGTGGATCGGCTGCGCGTTCGCGCTGGCGGGCAGCGTCGCCAGCGTGTTGCGGCTGTTGCCCGCGGCGACGCGCACGGCCTGATCGCTGCATGCGCGTCATCTGGGCAAGAGAGCGTCATCCTGACGAGAGAGCGTCATCCTGCGACTGCGCGCAGGATGACCGTCTTCGAGGGTCAGCTCACCGGATCTGGCGTGCGCGCGAACAGACGCTCGGCGCTGATGTGCACGCGCAGTCGATGCGGGTCCGCCGGGCCCGCGATGCCGCGGTCACGCCCGCTGGCCTCGAGCACCGGCGGCTCGGCCAGCGGCTCGCCGCGCCGGCCCAGCAGCACGGCGACCTCGGGCGCGTCGGTGTCGGCGGTGCGCCGCACGACCACGGCCACCTCGCCGCTGTGCAGGCGCACCAGGCTGCCCGGCGGGTGCGCGCCGAACTCCGTGATCAGCGCGAGCGCGAACGGGTTGCCGCGTTCCACCACCAGCAGGTCGCGCGCGGCGCGCGGCGGCGGCAGGCTGTCGCGGCCGCTGCGGCCGGCCAGCTTGGCGGTGTAGACGTCCACCGTGCGCAGCGCGTTGGCCATCTCGCCCACCTCGGTGACGCCGGCCGGATAGCCGCCGCCACCCGGGCGCTCGTGGTGGTGTTCCACGGCCTGCAGCCACTCGGCATCGGTGACGCCGCTGGCCTTGAGCATGGCCAGGCTGGTGGCCGGATGCACCTGCAACGCGTGGCGCTGCTTGGGGCTGGGCAGGCGGGCCAGGTTGGCCATGCGGTCCTGCAGGTCGAGCATGCCCAGGTTCATCGTGAACGCCGCCTTCACCAGCGTCAGGCAGCGCTCCTCGGGCCAGCCCAGCCGCGCCGCGATGAGCCAGGCCGCAGCGGCCGCGTGCAGGCTGCGCACGACGCCGTAGGGCGCCTCGCCGGCGTGGTCGGGGCGCACCAGCAGGAAGATGGCCAGGTCCGGCGCGCTTTCGGTGAGCGTGGCCAGTTCGCGCGCCGCTCTCTCGAGCGCCGCCGGCGCGTCAGGCGCGGGCATGCGCGCGAGCACGCCCGCGAGGGTGCTCGCCAGTTCGTGCCACTGCGCGAGCAAGTGGCGGGTGCTCTCGGGAAACTGCGCGCCGGGTTCGGTGCGCGGCGGCATCCGTTCAAGCGGACCGAGCTGCATTGGGCTTCTCCATGAGACGGTTCATCGGCCGGGCAGTCCCCGTACCCGACATTGCCAAGGTGGGCGCGGTAGACTTTCGCACATCCCGTGGCGCGCGACCTTGCGCACCCCCGATTCTGCGCCCGACCGGCGTTCGCCGCAGTCCCCGCGCCTCCTTTCCTTTTCCAGCGTCCTCGGACGCCGCCTCCATGTCCGCCTCCGAAGCCGCGCTCACCGCAGCGCTTGCCACCGTCATCGACCCGCATACCGGGCAACCGTATGCCATCCCGCGCCAGCTGAAGAACCTGCGCGTGGGGGCCGACGGCGCCGTGTCGTTCGGCATCGAACTGGGCTATCCGGCGCGCAGCCAGTTCGGCGTCGTGCGCGACGCGCTGGCGGCCGCGGCGAAGTCGGTCCAGGGTGTCTCCTCCGTGGCGGTCGAGGTGTCCAGCAAGGTCGTCGCGCACCAGGTGCAGCGCGGCGTGGCGCTGCTGCCGGGCGTGGCCAACGTGATCGCGGTGTCGTCCGGCAAGGGCGGCGTCGGCAAGAGCACCACGGCCGTCAACCTCGCGCTGGCGCTGTCGGCCGAGGGCGCGCGCGTGGGCCTGCTCGACGCGGACATCTACGGGCCCAGCCTGCCGCTGATGATGGGCATCCTCGACGGCCGGCCCGAGTCGGAGGACGGCAAGACCATGAAGCCGCTCGAGAACCACGGCGTCAAGGTGATGTCCATCGGCTTCCTGGTCGACCCCGAGCAGGCGGTGGTGTGGCGCGGCCCGATGGCCACGCAGGCGCTCGACCAACTGCTGCGCCAGACCACTTGGGGGGAGCTCGACTACCTCGTGATCGACATGCCC
>JACMOG010000586.1 GCA_014378125.1 Vitreoscilla sp.
ACACGCCGGCCCCGCGCGGGAAGACGGGGGCACGATGAGCGCGGATCCCGACGAACTGATGGCCGACGAGGCGGGCCCGGGAGCGACCACGCCGGGCACGCCGGGCACGCCGGGCACGCCGGGCACGCGCGAGATCGTGCTGGTCACCGGCATCTCCGGCTCCGGCAAGTCCATCGCGCTGCATGCGCTGGAGGACGCCGGCTTCTTCTGCGTCGACAACCTGCCGCCCGAGTTGCTGCCCGAGTTCCTGCGCCTCGAGAGCGAGCGCTCCATCCGCCGCGTGGCCGTGGCCGTCGACGTGCGCACCGCCGGCTCGCTGCCGCGCCTGGTGCCGCTGCTCGAGAGCCTGCGCAACGAGGGCGTGAAGGTGCGCCCGGTGTTTCTCGACGCCAGCACCGACACGCTGGTGCGCCGCTACTCCGAGACGCGCCGCCCGCATCCGTTGTCGAAGGGACACAACGACAGCGACGGCCATCGCGCGCTGATCGAGGCCATCGAGCTCGAGCGCGAGCTGCTGGCCGGCATCCGCGTGCGCTCCACCATCCTCGACACCAGCCAGCTGCGCCCGGTGCAGCTGCGCCGCTGGGTACGCGACCTGGTGGGCGCGCACGCCAGCCAGCTGTCGCTCGTGTTCGAATCGTTCGCGTTCAAGCGCGGCGTGCCTCTCGACGCCGACATGGTGTTCGACGTGCGCGTGCTGCCCAACCCGTACTACCTGCGCGAGCTGCGCCCGCTCACGGGCCGCGACGAGGACGTGGCCAACTACCTGCGCCAGCAGCCCGAGGTCATGGAGATGCTTGGGCAGATCGAGGGCTTCCTGCGACGCTGGCTGCCCAACTTCGAGGACGACCAGCGCAGCTACCTCACCGTGGCCATCGGCTGTACGGGCGGTCAGCACCGCTCGGTGTTCATGGCCGAGACGCTGGCGCGACGCTTCTCTGCGGACGTGTCCACGCTGCTGCGGCATCGCGAGCTGGACGCGGTCGAGTAAGGCGCGCCCGCGCGCCACGGCGGTCATCCGTCGCGCCACGGCGGTCACCCTGCGCGCCACGGCGGTCACCCTGCGCGCCACGGCGGTCATCCTGCGCGCAGTCGCAGGATCCACACGTGCAAAAAGCCGCGATTCAGCATTCCCGGCGCGACGTCGCTCGATCCGCTGCAACGCCTGCCGAAATCGCTGATGGAGAGCGCCCTTTCGCGGCGCCGCATCGACCCGATTCCGCCGCCGTGTCCAGCCCTTCGCCTCCTCTCGTCGCCGCCAGGAACATGCACCTTCGCCGCGTGCGCCGCATGCTGGTCCAGGGCAGCGCCACCGCCGCCGGGCTGAGCCTGGCGTGGGGCATCTCCTTCGGGCCGCACGAGAACTGGTTGACGGTGGCGCTCGACGTCTGCGCGATGGCACTGTCGGCGCTCGACATCGTGCTGGTGCGCCGCGGCCAGCTGCGCGCGGCCTCGCACCTGTTCGTGGCCGTCATCCTCGCGCTGCTGGTCGTCTCGGCACTGATGCTCGACATCCCCACGGCGCAGGTGCCACGCACGATGCACCTGTTCCTGCTGCCGCTGGCCGCCTGCGCCGGCCTGCTGATGCGCAACGAACCGCGCGTCCTGCGTCACGGCATTCCCGGACTGTGCCTGGCCGCGTTCGCGGTGCTGGCCGGCACGAGCCTGCACGTGCCCAACCAGTTCGCGCTGCCCGATTCCATCCGCTCGGTGGGCCTGTGGGTGGACATCGTCTCGGCGACCGCCATCCTCCACTTTGCCGTGCTGCTGATCCTGGCCGACGTTGCCGAGCGCAACGGCATCGAGCTGGAGCTCCGCAACGCGCTGATCCGCGGCGAGCTGCTGCTCAACTACCAGCCGCAGGTGGACGAAAGCGGACGCGTGACCGGCGCCGAAGCGCTGATCCGCTGGCGTCATCCGGAAACCGGCCTGGTGCCGCCGATGCGCTTCATCCCTCTGGCCGAAGAAACCGGGTTGATCATTCCGATCGGCGACTGGGTGCTGCGCAGCGCGTGCGTGCAGCTGGCGCGCTGGCAGTCGCAGCCGGCCAACGCGGGCATGACGCTGGCGGTCAACGTGTGCGCCTCGCAGTTCGCAGAGCCCGGCTTCGTGCAGCGCGTGCTGGGGATCGTGCGCGAGACCGGCGTTCCCATCGGCCAGCTCAAGCTGGAGCTCACCGAGAGCATGCTGGCCGACGACATCGACGAGGTGGTACGCAAGATGGCCGAGCTCAAGTCGCACGGCGTGCTGCTGTCGCTGGACGACTTCGGCACCGGCTTCTCGTCGCTGAACTACCTGCGCCAGCTGCCGCTCGACCAGCTCAAGATCGACCAGTCCTTCGTGCGCAACATCCTGCGCTCCAGCAAGGACGCGTCGATCGCGCAGACGGTGGTGACGCTGGGCCGCACGCTGGGCCTCGAGGTGATCGCCGAAGGCGTGGCGACCGGCGGGCGCCGGCGCACGCTGGCCGAGATGGGCTGCAGCAACTACCAGGGCTTCTTCTTCGCCAGGCCGTTGGCCAGCGTCGACTTCGACGCGTTCGTGATCGAGGCGGATGCGAGCGCGCGGGCGGCGGAGCGGGTGACGAAGCTCGCCGCAGTGGCACTGCCGGCCTGAACGTCGAATACTGGATCCTGCGACTTCGCGCAGGATGACCGATGGGGGTGCCATCGTCCGACTTTGCGCAGGGTGGGTGGCGGGAGGGGGATTCTTCGGGGGGGCGGCGGGGCCCCCGCGGCCAC
>JACMOG010000587.1 GCA_014378125.1 Vitreoscilla sp.
AGGCCGTCGCCCTGGTCGCCTTCCTGCGGCGCCATCCGGTGGCCGTGACGCAGCAGCAACAGCAGCAACCCGGCTCGCTAGGGCTGGTGCGGGAGCACCTGGCGCAGAGTCTCGTGGCGTACCGGGCGGGCGACCGGCCGCGCGCCGGCGACCTGGCCCTGTCGGCCTATCTCGATGGCTTCGAGCCGGTGGAGCCGATCCTCGGCGCGCGCGACGCGTCGCTGCTGGCGCGCATCGAAGGCGGCATGGGCGCGTATCGCGGCGCGATGCAGCAGGGCGAATCCGCCGAGGCGATCGCGCAGCGCGCGCAGGCGCTCGACGGCCTGCTGGATGCCGCGGAACTGGCGCTCTCGCGCGGCGCCGACAGCAGCGTGTCCACCTTCCTGGGCGCCGCCGCCATCCTGCTGCGCGAGGGGCTGGAGGCGCTGTTGATCGTGGTGGCGATGATCGCGTTCCTGCGCAAGGCCGATCGCCTCGAGGTGATGCCCTATGTGCACGGCGGCTGGGTGAGCGCGCTCGTCGCCGGCGCCTTCACCTGGGCGATCGCGACCTGGGTCATCGGCATCTCGGGCGCGAACCGGGAGCTCGTCGAGGGCTTCGGCTCGGTGTTCGCGGCGGTCGTGCTGCTGTGGGTGGGCATCTGGATGCACGGCAAGGCCCAGGCGGACGAATGGCAACGCTACATCCGCGAGAAGATGTCGAAGGCGTTGTCGGGCCGGTCCGCGTGGCTGCTGTTCGGGCTGGCGTTCGTGGTGGTGTATCGCGAGGTCTTCGAGACGATCCTGTTCTATGCCGCGCTGTGGGCCCAGGGCAATGGTGGCGCGATGCTGGCGGGCGCCGGCAGCGCGTGCGTGGCGCTGGCCGTCATCGCGTGGCTGCTCCTGGGCTTCAGCCGGAGGCTGCCCATCGCGAAGTTCTTCCAGTACAGCTCGTGGCTGATGGCCGTCCTTACCGTGGTGCTGGCGGGCAAGGGCCTGTCGGCGCTGCAGGAGGCGGGCATCGTCGGCATCGTGCCGCTGTCCGCCGTGCCGCGCGTCGAGCTCGTCGGGCTGTACCCCACGCTCCAGACGGTGGCCGCCCAGGTGGCCATGGGCCTCGTGCTCTTCGCCGGCTTCCGGTGGAACCAGCGGCGGGCCGGCCGGGCCGAGTAGGCAGGCCTGGCCGCCGCGTAGCGCGGCTCAGTGCCAGGGGCCGCCGTACGCGGCCATCTCGCGCGCCGGATCCATGCTCTGGATCGCGCTCTCCGCGCACCGGCGTCCGATCTCCAGGCACCCGTTCCGATCGTCGGCCACCAGCGTGTGGTGCGTGGGCACGAACTGCCAGTGGTCGTCCGGGGCGATGACGCAGATCTCCGGACGCCAGCCGGGCTGGCCGCCGGCCGGCTGGGCGGAAACCAGGATCTCGTAGTCGCGGTAGGCGTATCGACGGTTCATGTCCAGGGCGGTGTGGGGCGGCGTAGGCGCCCAGTCTCGTCGAGCGCGTGGATTCCGAACCTCGCAGGAGCGGCAGGTTCCAGGCCCAATCCCGTGTTTCGTCCCGAGCTGCGCCGACCGGCAGGATCGGGCATGGGCCTTGCGTTGCTTGTATACAAACAACGCATCCAAGCCCCGCGGCCTGCGCTCCTGCACGGCAACGGGGCCCGCAGCCCCAGGCCAGCGCATCTTGAGCACCACGCCCGTACTCCCGCGCTCCAGCGCCCCGCAGATCGCCACCCACATCGTCGACGCCATCCTGTCGGGACGCATCGCGCCCGGGCAGCGGCTGGGCGAGCAGGAGCTGGCCGATGTGTTCGGCGTCAGCCGCACATTGGTGCGCGAGGCCATGGCGCGGCTGTCGGCGCGCGGCATGGTGGAGGTGAGCAGCCGGCGCGGCTGGTTCGTGGTGCAGCCCTCCCGCGCCGACGCCACCGAGGCGTTCTCGGCGCGCATCGCCGTCGAGACCGGCATGCTCGACTCGCTCGATCGCCCGCTGACGCGCGCCAAGCTCGCGCGCCTGAAGGCTCACTACAAAGCCGAGCAGGCGGCCATCAAGGGCGCCCACGCGGGCAACCGCAGCTACTTGCTGGGCGACTTCCACGTGTGCCTCGCCGAGTGCGTCAGCGGCCCGTTGCTGGCCGACATCCTGCGCGACCTCACCGCCCGCACCACGCTGGTGGCCACGCTGTTCCAGTCCACGCACGACGCCGCGCTGTCGTGCAGCGAGCACGTGGCCATCGTGGCGGCGCTCGAGCGGAACGACGCCAGTGGCGCCGCCGAGCTGATGCGCGCCCACATCGGCGCGGTGGCCGCGGCGCTGGGGTCGCCCGCGCCGCAGGTCGACCCGCTCGGCCCGCTGCGCCAGGCGCTGCGCCCGCCCGCCACGTCCGACGCCGACGCGAAGCCCGGCCCGACGACCAAGCGCTCGCGCCGCCTCTTCACCGACCTGATTCCCGCCACGCCGACCGCAACGCGTGCGCCGCAACGGCGCCACAAGGAGAACTGAATGAGCCTGCCCCGCCGCCATTTCCACGCACTCGCCCTGGCGCTGGTCGCACAAGCTGTGCCTGAAGTGGCTCGGCCGGCCGTCCGGCGACCTGCCCAACTGAATGCGACGGGGTGTGGCCCCGTTCGGGGCCAGACCCCCAAGGCCCCGGAGGCGGCCGATGGTCCCGCTCGATTTCCTCGCCGTCCTGGTGGACTGGCCTTTGCTGCTGCGCGGCGCCGCGTTCACGCTGGGGCTGACCGCGGTCGCCACGGTGCTGGGCGTCGCGCTGGGCGTGGCGTGCACGCGGGCGCGCACGCATGGCCGCGCGCTGGCGGCCACCATCGCCGCCACCTACGTGGAGGTGATCCGCAACACGCCGTTCATCGTGCAGCTGTTCTTCATCTACTTCGGCCTGCCCAGCCTGGGCGTGCGGCTGTCCGCGGAGACGGCGTCGATCATCGCGATGACGCTCAACCTCGGGGCCTATGCCTCGGAGATCGCGCGCGCCGGCATCGAGAACACGCCGCGTGGGCAGATCGAGGCCGCGCGCAGCCTGGCGATGACCGAGCGCCAGGTGTTCCTGCGCTTGCCAACCTGATCATGAGCCGCAACTTCCGTTCGTTCGAGGCGATGTTCGTGGTGGGCGCGATCTACCTGGTCATGTCGATCGAGCTGCGGCAGTTCCTGATGTGGGCAGGGCCGCGCTGGATCTTCGGCCGCGTCGCGCAGGCGGGGCGATGACATGGTCGATTTCCCGATCCACCTGATCCTGTGGCAACTGCTGCTGGCCGCGCGCTGGACGGTGCTGCTGTCGCTGATCGCGTTTGCCGGTGGCGGCATCGTCGGCCTCTCGTTGCTGGTCGTCCGGGTGCGCAGCGGACGCGGCGTGGGACTGGCGGTGGCGAGCTATGTCCAGGTATTCCAGGGCACGCCGCTGCTGATCCAGCTGTTCGTCATCTACTTCGGATTCGCCCTGGTCGGGATCAATGTGGGGGCCTGGACGGCGGCCAGCGTCGGCCTCACGCTCTACACCAGTTTCTCGTACAGGTGATCAAGGCAACCGCGCTGACCTCCGTCATGGGCTACCTGGAACGCATGAAGACCGGCGGGATGATCACCAACGCCACGTTCCGCCCCTTCACCGTGTATGCCTGCGTCGCCCTGATGTATTTCGCGCTGTGCTGGCCGATCTCGCTGTACAGCAAGCGCCTTGAAAGAAGGATGCGCCATGACCGCTGAAACCCCGTTCTCCATCGTCGACATCAGGCAGCTGCGCAAGCGCTACTGCACGAACGAGGTGCTCAAGGGCGTGGACCTCGACGTCAAGCGCGGCGAGGTGATCGCCATCATCGGCAAGAGCGGCTCGGGCAAGAGTACGCTGCTTCGCTGCATCAACGGCCTGGAGGAGTTCCAGGAAGGCACGCTGCACGTGGAGGGCCAGCCGTTGAAGCACGACGACGCGAAGAAGTTCGACGCCTGGCCCGACCAGCTGTCGGGCGGCCAGCAGCAGCGCGTGGCCATCGCGGGGGCGCTGGCCATGCAGCCCAGCGTGATGCTGTGCGACGAGATCACCTCGGCGCTGGACCCCGAGCTGGTGGGCGAGGTGCTGAAGGTGGTGGAGAGCCTGGCCGAGGAGGGCA
>JACMOG010000588.1 GCA_014378125.1 Vitreoscilla sp.
CGAGGCCGGCCACGGAAGCGCTTGATGCGATCCGCCAGCATGCCGTGAATGTGTGATTCGAGCGCCTTCGCGCTCGCCCCGTGGTCTTGAATCCACCCAACGAATCCAGAGTTTCTGCCAGGGGCGGTGGGTAGGCCTCTCACGGCGAATAGGGACGCTGAGTCCGGGAGAGGCCTGCCCGCCGAACCGGGCCGCGAGGTCGCGGCCAGAAACCAAGGCAAAGGGGGCCGGCCCCCTGCGATCTACGGCAGCTCGCGCAACACCGCGCGCACCGGGCTCGCGTCCGCCGTCACCAGCTTCAGCGGCAGCGCGATCAGCTCGTAGTCGCCTTCGGGCACCGCGTCGAGCACGAGGTTCTCCAGCACGCGCAGGCCGCGCCGGCGCAGCACCTGGTGGCTGTCCAGCGTCTTGCTCGCGGCCGGGGCGACGCTGGCGGTGGCGGTGCCCACCAACATGACGCCCAGGTCGGCCAACGCCTCCACCGTCTCGGGCGCGAACGCGGCGCAGTCGGGGTCGAACTGGTCGAGCGGCGCCGTCGCGTACGTGCGCACCAGCACCCGCGCGGGCAGGCGCGCGCCGGCGGGCGGCAGCGCGTGCGCGAGGTGCGCCATCCGCACCAGCGGGCCGGCGCCGATGGCGTGGATCACGCGGCACGGGCCCAGGAAAGGCTCCAGCGAGACGGCGCCGATGGCGGCCGCGTCGGCTTCGTAGTGCAGCGGCGCGTCGGCGTGCGCGCCGGTGTGCGGCGACAGCGTGATGGCGCTGACGTTGACCGGGCAGTTCGGGCCGATGGTGGCGCCCCACACCTGGCTGTACGCGGTGTCGCCGGGGAACACTGGCGAGCGGGCGTCGACGGGTGGCGAGATGTCCCAGAGCCTGCTCATGGCGCGTTCAGGAGGGCGCCACGTCGTCGCGCGCGTCGACGGCCTGCCGGCGCGCGATCTCGCCGGCCTCGGCGTCGGTGGGCGCGCTCGCGCGCACCACGGTGACGGTGCACAGCGATTCGGCCACGACGGTGGACGACACGCTGCCCAGGTAGCGCCGCAGCAGCGAGTTGCCGCGCGCGCCCATCACGATGTGGTCGACCTGGTTGCGGCGCGCGAAGTCCACCAGCGCGTCGGCCGGATCGGGCGCCTCGAGCACGTGGAACGTCAGCCGGCCGTCCTCGAGGTTGAGCGACTTGCTGATGGGACGTGCCCAGTGCTTGAGCCCCACCAGCTGCTTCACGTGCAGGCTCTTGCCGGTGTGGTCGGTGAGCGCGTCGGTGCCGATGCGCGCGATGCGCATCACGCTGACGCAGGCCAGGCGCGCGCCGGGCTCGGTGAGCACGATGCGGCGCACCGATTCGCGCAGCTGGTCGAGCAGCTCGGGCGCGGCGTTGTCGATGTCGACCGCCGCCATCACGATGCTGCTGCGGTTGAGCACCTCGGTGGCGGAGGGCGCGGACTCCTGCGGCTCGGCGCCGAGCGCGAAGAACCAGCGCTTCAGGCGCGTCCATTGCGACGACCGCACCATGCGCTCGGCGCGCCGCGTGAGCACGATCTGGTCGGGCTGCTGCAGGTCGAGCGCGAGCTGCGCGGCGGTCTGGTAGCGCTTGTCGGGCTGCACCTCCAGGCATTTCAGGATGACCTCCTGCAGCCACGGCGGGCAGTCCTTGCGCAGCGCGCGCGGCGGCACCGGGTCGATCCACAGCCGCTTGCGCAGCCCGCGCACCGACGTGGGCGCGCCGAACGGGCGCTCGCCGGTGGTGAAGTGGTACAGCATCACGCCCAGCGCGAACAGGTCGCTGCGCGGATCGTTGCGGATGAACTGCACCTGCTCGGGCGACATGTAGGGCCCGGTGCCCATGGGCAGCGAGAACTCCTCTTCCAGCAGGTCGGGCAGGTGCTCGTGGCGCGACAGGCCGTAGTCCACCAGCACCGCAGCGCCGTCGGGGCGGAACATGATGTTGCTGGGCTTCACGTCGAGGTGCACCACATGCTGGCGATGCAGGTCGTGCAGCGCGGTGGCCACGCGGATGCCGATCTCGGCCACCTCGTCGAGCGCCAGCGGCGCCCCGGCCAGCCGCGGGCGCAGCGTGTCGCCCGCGATGTGCTCCATCACGATGAAGGGCTGGCGCGTGAAGTCGCCGCGCGCCACGTAGCGCGGCACGTGCTGGCCGGTGAGGGCCGGCATGATCATCTGCTCGACCTCGTAGCCGACGATGGTGGCCGGATCCTCGCCG
>JACMOG010000589.1 GCA_014378125.1 Vitreoscilla sp.
AAATGTCGTGGGAAGTGGCGCGTGTGCTGGGCGAGCGCGGCGTGCCTTTCGTCTTCAGCACGGGCTACAACATCAAGACCGTGCTACCGGCGGATCTTTCGGATACGGCCGTCATCAGCAAGCCATTCCGAATCAGTGACGTTGAAGGCAAGATCAGGCAGACGATCGCCACACGCCGCGCCGGCAAATGATGCTTCCGTACGCCGAGCCCAGCGCACTACGCTGCGCGCGGTCGTTGCGATGCACGACCAGTTCCAACGACGCCGCGGCGCATTTCGGTGTCATGGGACGCTTTGCCAGCATGAGCAATCCCGCTTCGAGCGTCCTCACCCGCCAGCGGCTGGGCTGGGTGCCTGGCACGCACCCGGGCCTGGTCGACGACCTGGATCACTCGACCGCGGACGCGGCCTGAGCGGTCAGAGCGGCGCGCCGCTCGCCGCGTTGATCGCCTTGCGCGCCTCGGCCTGGAATCCCACGGGATCGCCGATGCCGCGCAGGCGCAGGTCTTCGCTGCCGGTGCCGCGGATGGTAAGCGTGCCGTAGCCACACAGGCGTTGCCACAGGCTCTGGTCGACGTCGAGGCTCTCCACGCGGTTCAACATCACGGTGGACGAGTGCCGGCTCACCAGGCCCGTCTGCAGCACGAGGTAGCGGTCGGTGAGCCGCACCTGCATCGCGCCGCGCCGAAGCAGCGCGCCGCCCACGAACCACAGGAACATCAGGCCGCCGAAGAGGGCGAAGCCGTTGCCCATGCGATCCTGGCGCAGCAGGCCCCAGCCGGCCAGCGCCAGGCCGAGCAGGCCGAACACCACGCGCGGCCACAGCGCCCACCACGAGGTGCGCGCCACGCGCAGGATGCGTTCGCCGGTGGCGGGGTCGTTGGTTTGAATGCTCATCTCAATTGGTCTTCCGCGGGGCGTCGCCCGGCAGGGCGTCGGAGTAGAGGTAGCACTGCAGCGCCTCGCCGTCGTGCGTGAACGTCATCGTGCGTCCCTGGGTCACCACCTCGACGCCGGCCTTCTTGTTCAGGTAGCGCGCCTCGCGCCCGCCCGGAACGCGCGTGACCGTCCAGTCCTTGCCCTCGAAGTGAAGCTGGCCCTGGCGTGGCGACAGCTCCGCGGTGAGCAGGCGCCGGCCGGTGCACTGGTAGCTGACGGTCATGGCCTGCGCGGCGATGCCGACAAAGGCGAGCGAGGCCACCATCGCCAACCGGATGGCGCGAGGCGAACAAACGGGGCGATGGGTCATGTGGGCGCTTTCGTTTCAGGCGTCGATGCCGTAGCGGGCGCGATAGGCGGCGACCGCCTCCTTGCTGGCGGCCAGCGCGGGGTCGCCGGTGGTGGCGAGCAGCTGCATCAGGTCGGCCAGCGTGGCGATGGCCACCACCTTCAAGCCGAGCGACTGCTCCACGTACTGCACGCCGGAGCGACGATCTTCGCCCTCGTCGCGTGCACGCTCTTGCCTGTCCATCGTGATGGCCACGCCCACCGGCTCGGCGCCGACGGAGCGGATCAGGTCGGCGGCGGCGCGCTTGGAGGCGCCGTCGGTGATCACGTCGTCGATGATCATCACGCGCCCCTTCACGGGCGCGCCGACAAGGATGCCGCCTTCGCCGTGATCCTTGGCTTCCTTGCGGTCGTACGCGTAGGTGACGTTCTTGCCGTGCTTGGCAAGACCGATGGCCACCG
>JACMOG010000590.1 GCA_014378125.1 Vitreoscilla sp.
GCGGATGCCCATCTGGCGCAGCGTCTCCAGGTTGCGCAACGCCTTGGGCGACGCGTCGATGAACAGCGACTCGGTGATCCCGATCCCCAGGCGCTGCGGCGGCAGGCCGCTGGCGGCCAGCGCCTTGCTCACCATTAGCACGAAGTCGTCGCGCACCACCTGGATCGGCGACACGTTGACGGCCACCATCAGGCCCGGCAGCTTGTGCGCGCCCACACGGCAGGCCTCGTTGAGCACCCATTCGCCCAGCTCGACGATCAGGCCGGTCTCTTCCGCCATCGGAATGAAGTTCATCGGCGGGATCAGGCCCAGCTCGGTGTGCTGCCAGCGCAGCAGGGCCTCGCAGCCGCTGATCTGCCAGCGCGCCGTGTTCACCTGCGGCTGCCAGTGAAGGCGGAGCTCCTTGCGCGCCACGGCCTGGCGCAGGTCGCGCTCCATCGTCATGCGCAGGCGCAGCCGCTCGCCCATGTCGGTGCGGAACATCTCGGCGCGCGCGCGCCCGCCCGCCTTGGCCGTGCTCAGCGCGAGGTCGGCGTTGGCCAGGAGCTCGTCCACGGTGGTGCCGTGGGCGGGGATCGCCACCACGCCCACGCTGGCGCTGCTGCTCACCAGGCCGGCGTCGGTGGAGAAGCCGCGGTTGAGCTCGGCGACGATGCGCTGGGCGAAGCGCAGCGCGTCCTCTCCGTCGGGAATGCCGTCCAGCAGGACGGCGAACTCGTCGCCGCCGGCGCGTGCCACCACGTCGGACGCGCGCACCAGCTTGCGCAGGCGGCGCGCGGTCTCGCGCAGCACCGTGTCGCCGGCCGCGTGGCCGAACATGTCGTTGATGCGCTTGAAGTGATCCATGTTCATGCACAGCAGGGCCGACGGGCGCTGCGCGGACGAGTCGAGCCTCATCTGCAGGCGGTCGCGCAGTTGCGTGCGGTTGGCCAGGCCGGTGAGCGAATCCACCAGCGCCAGCTGCTGCATGCGCGACTGCGCGTCGTGCTCCATGGTGATGTCGGTGATGACGCCACGCCAGCCCTGGTCGACGCCCGATTCGTCGACCAGCGGCCGTGCCGTGATCGACCAGCACCGCGCCGCGCCGCCCACCGTCACCAGGATGCCGCGCTGGCGGAAGGCCTGGCCGCTGCCGAATGCCTGGCGCAGTTGCAGGATCGCCTTCTTGTCCTCCGCGGCGTGGTTCTGCTCCTCGAACCAGGCCAGCAACGAGCGCCTGCCCACCGCGTCGCCGTCCAGGCGCATCAGCGCGCTCAGCTTGGGCGTGATGCGCACGAGGCGGCCGGTGGAGTCGGTCTCCCACATGACGTCGGCCGACTGCGATTCGAAGTCCTTCAGCAGCAACGCCACCAGTTGCCCCTGGCGTTCGGCCTCGCGTTCCGCGCGCAGGGCGCCCGCGGAGCGGCGCGCGCCGAGCACGATGGCGGCCACCGTCACCACGGTGTAGCCGGCCATCAGGCCCGACAGCAGCAAGGCCAGCGGGTCGTGCATCTGGGCGACCGCGGCGGCGGTCGACACGCCGATGATCACGCTGAACACGATCGCGGCCGGCGCCAGCGGCGTCAGCACGAAGCCGCCGCCGGCCACCAGGCCCAGCATCACGCCGGCGATGAGGATCTGCGCCGACGGCGCGGCGTGGGGAAATACCGTCCAGGGCAGCGTGGCCCACAGCGCCGACAGGATGCCTGCGTGGACGGTGCTCTTGCGCACGACGCGCGGGCTGACGCGGGTGGGCGTCTTCAGGCGGTGGCGCAGCCAGCCGGCCAGCCCCAGCAGGCACAGGCCGCAGATCGCGCCGCACCACGCCCAGCGCAGCCACGGCGCCACCTGGACCGGCAGCATCAGCGCCAGCAGCAGCGAGCTCGCGATGTTGACGGACATCAGCCAAGGGGAGACGAACGTCACCCATTGAACCAGCCGGGCACGGATCTCGGCCGATTCGGTGTCGCGGCCCTGGTAGACCTGCACGAGGCGGCGCCACGTGGCCCACTCCGCCGAAGCCAGGGGGGCAGGCGTGGGGGGCGTCGCGTCGAAGGAGGTAGGGGGCACGGAGGATCTCGGGCAAGGCGACCCGCGAAAACGGGGGAATCCCTGAAGGTATCGGCCCGCGTGGCGCCGACTTGACCCTGGCATGACGGGCATGTTCCCGCCCCGGCGCCTTCCAACGCGACAGTCAGACGGCTGCGGGCTCGTCGCAGCGCCGGGCCAGCTCGTCCACGAGGATCGCCAGCGCACGCCGGTCGATGCGCAACAGGGCCTCGCGGCACGCCACGTCGTCCTCGGGCAGGAACGTCGCCGCGCCGAAGTCGCCCAGCAGCGCGTGGCCCGAGTCGTCCACCAGGATGTTGTGCGCGTAGAAGTCGCCGTGGATGACGCCGCTCGCGTGCAGGTGCGCGAGCGCGTCGCGCATGTCGCGCGCAACGGCGCGCGCCTGAGCGGCGGTGAATCGCCGCGCAGGCGCGTAGACGTCGCGCGAGCAGCTGGCGAAGTCGGGCGGGCCGGCCAGGCTCGCGTAGTGCGGCGGGATGAGGCCCATCACCAGGCCCTGCACGCCCTGCGGATGGCCCGTGACGCGGCCCTCCACGCCGATCAGGTGCGCATGCACGCCCACGGCGATGCACGCGGCCATCTCGCTGCCCGGCAGGCCGTCGCTGGTCACGTCGCCCTTGAACAGCTTGACGGCCACCGCGCGCTCGCCGCCCGCCGCAGGACGCCAGCGCGCCGCGTGGATGTGGCCCGACGCTCCCTGCCCCAGCAACGCGCCCAGCGCCAGCTCGTGCCAGGGCACGTGCGCGATCGGCGAGGACTGCAACGCTCGCGCCTCCTGGGCGGCGTTGAACGGGTTGCCCGCGCAGGCCAGCCAGGTGAGGCGCGGCAATGCCAGCAGGCCCGGCGGCAAGGCGTCGGACAACGTGGCGAAGCGGTTGGCCGACAGCCGGATCAGCTCCAGGCGCTCGCAGCGCGCGAGGCCGGCCGGCAGCGTGGCGAGCCGGTTGCCGGCCAGCGCGAGCTTCTGCAGCCGATGGCAGGCGCCGAGCGTCTCGGGCAGCGAGTCGATGCGGTTGTCGCTGAGGATCAGCCAGCGCAGGTTGGCGGGAATCGACTCGGCCGGCACGCGCTCGATCGCGTTGGCCTTGAAGCCGACGATGTCCAGTTGCTCGCACCGGCCCAGCACCGCGGGCAGCGTGTCGAACGGATTGCTGGAACAAAACAGGATGCGCAGCGCGCGCAGGCGCGGCAGGTCGTCGGGCAGCGCGCGCAGCCGGTTGCCGGACAGATCCAGCATCTGCAGCGTGTCGGCCAGCGCGAAGACCTCGCGCGGGAATTCGTCGAGGTCGCAGTGGCGGAGGTCGAGGTGGGTCGCGCCGGCGAGGCGGCCGGCGCGCAGGTCGGCCAGGGTTTGAAGGGCATCGGTCATCGCCCGCGCATTGTCCCAGGCGCCTCCCTATACTTCGCCGCGCTTCCAGCGGTCCTCGATGAAACACAACTTCCTGCGCCTCGCACTCGTGCTGGGCCTGCTCTCGGCCATCGGCCCCTTCGCCATCGACATGTACCTGCCCGCGCTGCCGGCCATCGGCCGTGCGCTGCGCGCCGACGTGCACCAGGTGCAGCTGAGCCTGATGA
>JACMOG010000591.1 GCA_014378125.1 Vitreoscilla sp.
GACGGTGCCATGGGTCCCGCTGTGCGCGATCGGCGTGCTGCTGCTGCGACGCGGCGGCCTGGAGCGGGACGCGACGGCGGCCGTGCTCAGGGCGCCAACGCGTCGTGCTGCGCCGTCAATGCCGACCTGAGCGATGCGTTGTTCGCGCCCGGCGGCAGCTGCGCCAGCGCGGCGTTCACCAGCCGCAGTGCCATCTTGGTGCCGCCCAGTTTCACCACGACCCGGGCCTGGTTCAGGGCCGCCCGCGCGATGCGCCGCGGGTCGGCGTGCGAGGACTGCAGCAGTGCCAGGTAGCGCTCGCCCACGGCGTATGAGCACTGCAGGTCGCCGTACTGCGGAAGCCGGGTGGAGATCACCTCCAGCAGGTCGAGCCAGTCGTCGGTGCGGCCCTTGAAGCGCGCCTCCAGCTCGTCGAACTTGGCCTCCAGCAGCCGGCTGAAGCCGTCGGGCTGGCGCAGCTTCTCGGGGTCGGCCGTCACGGCCACCGACAGGATCTCCACCAGCATGTCCTGCACCGCGGTCTCGCGCTGCACCGCGCGCTCGGCCAGTTGCTGCGCGTGGCGCGCCTCGGTCGCCTGCCACAGCGCTACGCCCAGGCCGGCCGCGAGCGCCAGCTCGACGAGTGCCGAAGCGATCACGCCCGCGCGGTGGCGCGCCACGAATCGGGCGGCCAGGTACGTGCGGCCCTGCGGCCGCGCGATCACGGGACGGCCATCGAGATGGCGGCGGATGTCGTCGGCCAGCGCCTCGACGCTGGAGTAGCGCCCGGGAGTGTCCTTGTGCAGGGCCTTGGCCAGGATCGCGTCGATATCGCCGCGCAGCTGGCGGCGCCGCAAGGGGTCGGCCGCCCCGTCGCTGGCGCGCGGCACGCTGGCACGCGCGATGGCGTCCTCCAGCTCGGCGGCGCCGCCGCGGCGCAGCTGGCAGGGCATGCGGCCGGCCAGCAGCAGGAACGCCACCACGCCGATGCTGTACACGTCGGGGGCCACGCCCAGCGGCTCGCCGCGGATCTGCACGGGGCTGGCGAACGCCGGCGTCAGGGCGCGGCCCCCCGCCTCGGTGAGCGCCGTCCGGTCGCCGGCGCCGTCGTCGATCAGCCGCGCGATGCCGAAGTCGAGCAGCTTCACCTGGCCCTGCGGCGTGACGACGATGTTGTGCGGCTTCAGGTCGCGATGCACCACCAGGCGCGCATGCGCATGCGCGACGGCCTCGCACACCTGCAGCAGCAGCGCCAGGCGCTCGTCCAGGGTGGCGCCGGATGCGTCGCAGGCCGTGTCGATCGGCTGGCCTTCCACCAGCTCCATCGCGAGCCAGGGCCGGCCGGCGGCGTCCAGCCCCGCGTCGTAGAGCCGGGCGATGTGCGTGTGTTCGAGCGTGGCGAGGATGTCGCGCTCGCGCGCCAGGCGTTCGGCGAAGCGGCCGCCCCAGGTCCACAGCGGCAGCTTGAGCGCGATCTCTCGCGCCGGCTGACCGTCGTCGCGCCGGGCGCGCCACACGGTGCTCATGCCACCTTGCCCCAGCGGCGCGATGATGCGCCACGGACCCACCAGCGCGCCCACGCTGGCGTCGGCGACGTGCGATGTCGGCGGAGGCGTGTCCAGCAGCGGCGGCAGCGCGCCGAGGAAGTCGTCGCTCTCGATGCTGGCCTGCCGCGACAGGATGCGCTCCACGGCCGATCGGCGCGCCGGCTCGATGTCGGTGCGCCACTGCAGCCACGCCCCACGGGCCGGCGCGGGCAGCGCGAGCGCCTCGTCCAGCAACGCACTGATCGCGGGCCAGTCGCCTTCGAGCTCTTGCAGGTCCATGTGCATCCCGGCTGTACGGATTCGACCCCGCGATCCGGACATTCTCGTCCGTGCGGACGAGCCGGGCAACCGCGCCTCAGAGCAGGCTGGCGAGCGCCTTGCCACCGGCCGACGCGGCCATCACCGTGCCGCTGGCCAACTCCGACACGGCCTCGCCGGTGGCGCTGAGGCCCACCTCGGCGTAGTGGCCCAGGGCCTGGCCCACCGTCTTGGCTGTGGCGTAGAGCTCGCTGGCCCCGTCCGCCACGGCGCTGGCCACCGCCTCGCCGGCGCGCTCGATCGCCCGCGCGCCGCTCTCCACGGCGTGCCAGGCACCGACGGCCAGATCCTCCACCCCGTCGACCGCGGCCTCGCCGGCATGCTCCAGCGCATGCAGGGCCTTGCCGCTGAGCGACACGGTGGCGCTGACGCCCGCGGTGGCGGCCGTGGCGATGCCGGCCAGGGTGGCGGTGACGCCGGCGGCCGCCGCGGCCTCGACCCGCTCGGTCCGGGAAGACGTCGTGGGCGTGGTGCTGCTGTTGCTGATGGTGGTGAGGGACATGAGGAGACTCCTGTCGTGCTGCGGTCGACGGGGGGTCCGACCATGCACCGATGCTAGGGCGCCCCCGGCGCGGCGTAAGCCCGATCAGGCGGGCGAAAGATGGTGCCGATACCTCGGGTCAACATTGTGTCGACGCCGACATCGTGCGGCGCCCTGCGCGCACACGTGGCGTGTCGACGACCTGCACGCGGGTTTCCCCGCTCCGGTCGTTCGCCCGCCCCCCCGCCGCGGGGGGGGCAGCGCGAAATACGACGGGCTAATGTTCGGTACACATCAGTTTGTCATCGTCCGTGCTCCGCGGATGAGATTCATTCCGGTCATCAACTCAGAGCCAGGCTTCATGAACTTCTCCGCGCTTCTCAATTCGCGTTGCCCGTATCGGCCGCATCCGGCCGTCCTGGGGATCGCACTCGCACTCGCCGTGCTGTCCGTGTCCGCCCTGGCGTCGATCCAGGTCAAGGCGCCCGACTGCAAACGCGTGGAAGCGGCCGTCGCCGAAGTGCGCGGCAGCGCCGGCGTGGAACTGGTCACCCGCAACGCCATTCCCAACGAACGTGGCGACACCATCGTCCACGCCAACCAGACCGTCCAGGGCCACCGGGGCTGGGGCTCGCAAGCCGTCATCAGTACGGGCCGCTCGGCAACACCTGGGGCTTCCACGCGATGACGGTGGTCAGCAACGCCGACCCGCTGCAGTTCGCCGAGGGCGAGCTGTGGGTGGTCGACGGGGATGCCGACGCCGATACCGAGTTCGATGCCATCGACCTCGGCGGCGTAGCGCTGTCGTGGGGCCTGACCGGCTGGATCAATGCCAGCCAGGCGATCCTGCAGCAGGGCAGGGTCGACAGCCTGGACGTCCAGGCCATCGATCAGGCGTTCAAGAACGCCTTCGGCGGCCTCTGAACCAGACGCGCCGCTCGAGCGGCGCGAGGCCTCAGGCGCGCGAGCGGAAGACCGTGAACAGCCAGCCGAAGCGCTCGGCGCGTGGCGGCCGCGGGATCTCGCGGGCCGCACGGAACTCGGACGCCGGGCCGTTGGACACGGGCAGCGGCGCGCGCACGAGCGTGCGGCGGCGGGCGTTGGGCGAGATGGACGGCGCGGAGACCGGCACGGCCGCCTTCGACGTCGCCTCGATGCGCTCGGTGGCGAGCCAGCTGGCGTCCACCCAGTCGACGATGGGACGCCACTGCGCGAGGTCGGCCTCGACCTTGGCGGCCGGCACGTCGAACAGCGTGATCCCCTGGTCGGCGCTGCGCGGATAGACCTGCGATTCGCGCACCGAGCCGGCGTACACCAGCGCGTGCTGGTCGGCCCACGCCTGCATGCGCGCGGCGGCCTTCGTGCGCGCGTCGAGGCGCATGCCCACGATGGCGACCTTGCAGCGGCCGGCGGCCACGCGCGGCAGCGTCAGCAGTTCGGCATGGCATTCGAGCGCGGACTCGCGGTCGAAGATCGAATCGCCGACGGGGATCAGGATGGCATCCGAACTCATCACGATGCGGGCGAGGTCGTAGCCCTGCAAACCCCCCGGGGTGTCCAGCACCACGTGCGTGATGCCGGCGGGCGGACGCATGACGCTGTTGGCGCTGAACGCCCAGCCGACGATGGTCCGGACCGCGGGCTGCGCGCCGCGACGGCGCAGCCAGGCCAGCGACGATTGCTGGCGGTCGACATCCCCCAGCATCACATGAAGTCCGCGGCTGGCCAGGCAACCCGCCAACTGGGTCGCGAGCGTGCTCTTGCCGCTGCCGCCTTTGCGATTGATGATTGCGACTACGGGCATGTTCGTTGAGGCGCAGCACGCCTTGCGAGAGGGATCAGCCACATCTAGGGAGACCGCGGGCACCATCCCCGCGTCTGCGCCGATTGTGCGGCTGTCGAGCTCGTCGACGCTGTCAGCGACCGCGCAAGAACGTAACCGATCGTTTGGCCGCGCGTGCTCGATGGGGCAGGCGCTCAGTCGGCCTGCCAGAAGAACGTGAGCGTCAGGCGGCGGTCGGCCGGCGCCTGTCCGAAATACCCGGTGGCGCTGTGCACCATCGCCGCCTTGTAGACGAGGAGGCGGTTGAAGGCGTTGTCCACGCGCGTCTCCTCCACCCAGGCGCCGGGCGGCAGGCCCCGGACGCGCAGCGCCTGCTCGAGGTTGTCGTGCGGCGGCGGGCACACGTTGCCGCCGAGCGCGCCGTTGGGGTATCGCAGGCGCCAGAAGCTGGTGCCGGCGGATGCTGGCGGGTCGGGATTCAGGTAGAGGACGGCCGCGTAGCGGCACAGGTCGCGCCGATCGGTATGCGGGCGCGGACCGCTCTCGGCAGCCCCCACCAGTTGCGCCACGTTGCAATCGAGGCGCGCGCCGCCCGGCGCCGTTGCCACGCGCAGGTTGGCGCAGCCCGTCGCGTCGCGCACCCACGCCTCGACGCGGGCGAGGTCGTCCGGGCCCAGCGCGGTGGGCAGGCGCATGCCGGGCCACGACTCGGGGCGGTGCGGGTAGCCGAGGTTCCAGCGGGGTTGCGCGAGCAGGTGCGACCGCACCGCGTGGGGGTCGGGCAGGACGGCCTCGGCGATCCAGAAGTTGACGCGTTGTTCGGGCGTCTCGCGGGCCAGCGTGGGCGCGCCGGGCGGTGGCAAGAGAGGGCGGGGTTCGATCACAGGTCAGGAGCTGAAGCTGATGAACCCCATCGTGCGGGCGCGCGTGACGGCGTGCTTGCGCGAACCGGCACCGAGCTTGTTGAAGAGGTTCTTCAGGTGCCACTTCACCGTCTCGTCGCTCGTCGCGATCGCCTTGGCGATCTCCTTGTTGGAGTAGTTGCGCGCGAGCAGCAGCAGGATACTGCGCTCCTTGGGCGTCAACGCCTTGCCGGCCTGCCGGCGCTGGCGTTCGTCGCTCTCTCCCCCCGCAGGCGTCGCCTCGGCGTCGTCGCTCGAGCGCGTCGCGCGACGGCGCAGTCGCGCCAGCGCAAGCGGGTAGTTCATCTTCTGGATGGACTCCTGCTCCTTGGCCTGCAAGGCGCGGCGTGCGTGCTCGTAGGCGCGCGCGTGGTCGCCGGCCCCGGCCCAGCGGTCGGCGAGGAACGAATACAGGCGCGCCGGCGGCTTCCAGCCGTCCAGCGCCAGGCCGCCGGCCAGCGTGGCCTCGGCGAAGTGGAGGGCGCCGCTGGCCAGCGTCATCCCTTCGGGGGGCGACAGCTGGAAGCGGTGGTGCAGATCGGCCAGCACGTCGTTGACGCCCACGCTCAGCGACTCCAGCGCGAACTTGTCGACCAGCGCCTGCGCCTCCTCCAGCGCGGCCAGGGCTTCGTCGGCGCGACCTGCCGCGGCCATGACGCGGGCCTGGAAGATCAGGTTCAGCGCGAGGTTGTGGCTGAAACCGGTCTCGCGGTACATCGCGATCGCCTCGCTCATCGGCTCCAGGGACTCGACGGGGCGCCCCATCGCGAGCAGCGTCTGCGCGAGCGACGCACAGGCGATCGCCACGTGCAGGCTGCGCGGCATCACGGACAGCTGCAGGATGGCCTCGCTGAGGAGCGTGCGGCTTTCCTCCAGCGCGCCCAGCGTCTGCAGCAACTCGCCGACGCGGGTTTCGGCCGCGCCGATCAGCGTCGGCCAGCCGGTGGCGCGGGCGCGCGTCGCGGCCAGGTCGAAGCAGTCGCTGGCCATGTCCATGTCGCCGGTGCCCTGGCGAGCGGCGCCGGCGTTGATCATCGTGACGATCTCGAGGCGCACCATGCCGACCTGCCGGGCCTGGTCGGCCGCGTGCTGGAACAAGGCGGCTGACGTGGCGGGGTTGCGGAACGACAGCCCCAGCGCGCGGGCGGCGCTCCACAGCGCGTCCCAGGCGATGCCGGCCTGCGGCCATGCGCGTCCGGGCGGTTCCAGGCCCAGCGATGATTCGATCTCGGGCTGCGTGAACGAGCGCTCGTAGCTCGCCCACATGCGGGCGATGGACAGCCGCTCCGGCGCGCCGTTGGCGGCGTAGAAGGCGATGGCCGACTCGAAGGCGGAGAGCTCGCGCTCGCGCTGGCCACGGGTCTTCGCGAGCACGCTCTCGACGATGAATGCGTCGCCCTCGACCTGCGCGTCGGCGGCCGGATCGAGGTGCGCGCGTGCATCCGCCAACCAGTGTTCGGCGGCTTCGAAGTCGCACAGCAGCGCCTTGGCCTCGCTCGCGGCCAGCGCGACGCGCGCCCGCTGCGGCACGGGCAGGGCGGGCGGTTTTGCGACCTCGCGAAGCGTGCCGCCCAGCGTGGACATCAGGCCGTTGACCAGCCGCAGGGCGCGGATGCTGTCGCGCTGGCGCAGGTGCCAGGCGAGGGCGACGGTAGCGCCGATCCGGTCGTCGCCGCGCAGCTCCGAGAGCGAGGTCTCGAGGGCCGAAACCTCATCGTTGGTCGCGAACAGCTACATGCCTCGATTGTAGAAGGCAACACACTCGATCGCGAGAACGAATCCTGCGACGGCGTGCAGGATGCCGTCGTCGGGCGGGTGCGCGACGACGGGTTCTCGCTAGAACACGGCGTGCCCCGTGATCGCCGCCGGCAGCCAGGTGGAGAACGCCGGCACGTAGGTGACGAGGTTGATGGCTACCCAGATCGCCAGGTAGTAGGGCCAGGCCGTGCGGGTGGCCTGTCCCATGGAGATCTCGCCGATCGCGCAGCCCACGAACTGCACCGTGCCCACCGGCGGGTGCACCAGGCCCAGCGCGCAGTTGAGCAGCAGCATCATGCCGAACTGCACCGGGCCGACGCCCATCTGGATGGCCAGCGGCAGGAACAGCGGCGTGGTGATGAGGATGTGGGCGGCCATGTCGAGGAACATGCCCAGGATGATCTGGATGATGTTGATGTACAGCAGCATCAGCCACGGGTGGTGCGTGGCGTCCAGCAGCAGCGTCTCGATGCTCTCGGGGATCTCGAGGTAGGCCATCTGCCAGCGCAGCATGTTGGACACGCCGATCAGCAGCAGGATCACGCCGGTGGTGCGCGCCGCCTTGCCCAACGCGTGCCACATCTTCTGGCGCGTCATCGAGCGGTAGACGACGGTGGTGAGGAAGATCGAGTACGCCACCGCGATGGCCGCGGCCTCGGTGGCGGTGGTGACCCCGCCCATGACGCAGGCCAGGATGATGCCGATGATGGCCAGGCCCGGCAGCGAGGCGATGAAGGTGCGCGCCACCATGCCCCAGCCGGGGAACATGCGGATCATCGAGCTGCCATCCTCGCGCTTGGGATAGCCGCAGCGCACCGCCTGCCAGTAGGCGGCCACCAGCATGCACACCATGATCCAGAACACCGGCACCAGCCCGGCGAACATCAGGTCGCCGATGGACACGCCCTTGATCGTGTGGCCGGCGATCTCGCCCGCGGCCGCCTGCGCCGCGAAGGCGTAGATGATCATGTTGTGCGACGTGGGCATCAGCGCGCCGGTGAGCGACGCGTGCGTGGTGACGTTGACCGCGTAGTCGGCGCCGTAGCCCTCGCGCTTCATCAGCGGGATCATCACGCCGCCCATGGCCGACGTGTCGGCCACCGGCGGGCCGGACACGCCGCCGAACAGCGTGCTGGCCAGAACGTTGGCCAGGCCGAGGCCGCCGCGCACGTGGCCGGTGAGGCTGCGCGCGAAGTTCATGATGCGGTCGGCGATGCCCCCGTGCAGCATCAGCTCGCCCGAGAAGATGAAGAACGGGATCGCGAGGAACGAGAACACGTTCATGCCCGACACCATCATCTGCACCGAGGTGGCGATGGGCAGGCCTTCGGAGAAGAACGCGGCCAGGCACGCAAGGCCGATGGCGAAGGCCACCGGAACGCCCAGCAGCAGCAGGACGACGAAGGTGGAACACAGGAGGGTCAGGGCCATGGCGTTCGGGTCAGTCTGCTTCGGGCGTGGGCATGCGGCGGAACATGCGGTCGATCGAGAACAGCGCGATCAGGAAGCCGGCGATGATCAGCGGCAGGTAGCGCCAGGCCTCGGAGATGCCCAGCGTGGGAATCTGGTTGTCGTGCGTGGACTTGGCCATCTCCCACGCGCCGTAGAGGATCACGACGGCGAAGACCAGCGTGGACAGCGCCACCAGCCGGGCGATCCAGTGCCGCAGCACCGGGGGCAGGGTGTCGACCAGGGAGTCGAGGCCGATGTGGCCGGCGTCGTGCGCCACCGCGGCGGCGCCGAACATCGACACCGAGATCACCAGCAGCAGCGCGAGTTGCTCCACGTACGGCGGCTCGTTGTTGAAGGCGTAGCGCATCACCACGCCGAAGAACACGATGAGACCCAGCGCGGCCAGGCACACGCGCGCGAGCACGAGCACGATGGCCGTGAGGCGGGCGTTGAGGTGGGCGAGCCAGGTCACGATCTGCGACGCCTACTTGGTGTTGACGATCTCGTTGACGACGTTGCGGATCTCCGGCGTCGACATGTACTTGTCCCACACCGGTTTCTCGGCGTCGATGAAGCTCTTGCGGTCGATCTGCGAGGCCGGGATGATCGTTGCGCCGGCCTTGAGCACCGAGGCGCGCGCCGAGGTCTCCTTGGCCACCCACAGCGTCTGGTAGTAAGGCACCGACTCCTTGGCGGACTTGCGCAGCGCGGCCTGCTCGTCGGGGGTCAGCGTGTCCCAGATCTTCTTGGAGAACACCAGCACCTCGGGCGACATCACGTGCTGCGTCTCCGAGAACACCGGCGCCGACTCGTAGTGCTTCATCTCGTCGTACGACGGGATGTTGTTCTCGGCGGCGTCGAGCAGGCCCGTCTTCAGGCCGGTATATACCTCGGCGAAGGGCATGGGCGTGGGCGAGCCGCCCACCGCGGTGATGAGGCTCACCCACAGGTCGGACGGCTGCACGCGCACCTTCAGGCCCTTCATGTCGGCGGCGCTGCGGATGGGCTTCTTGCCGTAGAACGAACGCGCGCCGCTCTCGTACAGCGCCAGGCCGATGAAGCCGGCCTTCTCGAAGGCGGCCAGCACCTTGTCGCCCTGCGGGCCGTACATGGTCTTGCGGAAGTGGTCCATGTCGCGGAACAGGAACGGCAGCGACGGGATCATCGACTCGGGCACGATGCCGTGGAAGGCCGCGCTGTTGACGCGCACCATGTCGAGCGCGCCGATCTTGACCTGCTCCACGGTGTCCTTCTCGGAGCCCAGCGCGCCGTCGGCGAACACCTTGATCTTGTCCTTGCCGCCGGTGTTCTTGGTGAGCTGCTCGCCCATGTACTTCAGGGCCAGCGTGGTGGGGTAGTCCTTGACGTGGATGTCGGCGGAGCGGAACTCGCGCGCGTGCGCGGCCGCGCAGGCGAGGGCCACGGCGGCGGCCAGCGCCAGCGAGCGGAACGGGGTGGTCTTGAGTGAGGTCATGGCTTGTCTCCTGTTGTCGTCTTGTGGGGGTGTTCGAGGCGGATGCGTTCAGCGAGGCGGCCGGAAGGGCGTCTCGGCGATGCCTTGGGTGCCGGGGCGCAGCGCGAACACCTCGCCGGCCAGCGCCACGTCGTCGCCCTGCGGATTGGCGGGCTGGATCGAGGTGACGTAGAGCGTGTCGAGCCCGGCGCCGCCGAAGCTGCACATCGAGGGCTTGCTCACGGGCACATCCAGCACGCGGTCGACGCGGCCATCGGGCGTGAAGCGCAGCCCGCGGCCGCCGTCGTTGGCGCAGATCCAGTAGCCGCCGTCGACGTCGATGGCCGCGCCGTCCGGGCGGCCGGGCTGGTCGTGCAGGTCGGCCACCAGGCGGCGCTCGCCCACGTTGCCGTCGGCGTCCAGCGGCGCGTGCCAGATGCATTGCGACCGCGGGTGGCTGTCGCTCCACCACACGCCGCGGCCGTCGGGATCGAACGCGAGGCCGTTGGGCGTGTACATGCTGTCGATGGGCAGCGCGGACAGCCCGTGCGCTTCGAGGCGGACCAGGCGGCCGGCGGCCACGTTGGCGCCCATGTCGCGCACCATGCTGCCCACCCAAAAGCGGCGGGCGCGGTCGCAGCGGCCGTCGTTGAAGCGCATGTCGGGGCGCTCGTGGCGCGCGGGCGCGAGCGTCGCCAGCGTGACCGCGCCGTCGTCGCCCAGCGCGGCGTGCACCACGCGGGTCTCGAGGCCGGCCCCCAGGCCCCCGTCGGCGTGCAGCGCGATGCAGGCCACGCGCTCGGGCAGCGTCCAGGAGTCC
>JACMOG010000592.1 GCA_014378125.1 Vitreoscilla sp.
CTGCGCTCGGCGCCGACGCCGCTGCACGTGGCCGCCAACGCCGACGACGTCGACGCGCTCGGCAGGCTGCTGGCCGATCCGGGCACTCGCGTCGACGCCCCCGACGCCCTGGGCCGCACCGCATTGCAGGTCGCCGTGGCGGCGGCCAACGTGCGCCCCGTACGCCTGCTGCTGGCCGCCGGGGCCGACCCCGACCATGCCGACGCCAGCGGCGCCACGCCGCGCAGCGTCGCGCGCACGGGCGCCAACGCGGAGATCGCCACGCTGCTGGCCGCCCGCTGAGGCCGGCGCCGGTCGGTTCGTCCTTTCCAGGCGCCGGTCCGTCGCATGCCCCTGGGGCGAGCCGCGGCCTGCCGTTAGAGTGCAAGCCTGGAAACACCGCCATTTCGCCCGGAGCCCCCTTCATGTTGTCCATCGCCTCGCTGACCCACGTCTACCCGAACGGAACGCGGGCGCTCGACAACGTCTCGCTGGAGATCCCGCCGGGCCTGTACGGCCTGCTCGGCCCCAACGGCGCCGGCAAGTCCACGCTGATGCGCTGCCTGGCCACGCTGCAGTTGCCCACCTCCGGGCAGATCCGCTTCGGAGACATCGACGTGCTGGCCGAGCCGCAGAAGCTGCGCGCCAAGCTGGGCTACCTGCCGCAGGACTTCGGCGTGTACCCGCGCGTGTCGGCCTACGACATGCTCGACCACCTTGCCGTGCTCAAGGGCCTAACCGCCAGCGGCCCGCGCCGCGAGACCGTCGAGGCGCTGCTGCAGCAGGTCAACCTGTGGGATGTGCGCAAGAAGGCCATCGCCGGCTTCTCGGGCGGCATGCGCCAGCGCTTCGGCATCGCCCAGGCGATGATCGGCAGCCCCGAGCTGATGATCGTCGACGAGCCCACCGCCGGCCTCGATCCCGAGGAGCGCAACCGCTTCAACAACCTGCTGGCCGAGATCGGCACCACGCGCGTGGTGATCCTGTCCACGCACATCGTCGACGACGTCACCGACCTGTGCTCGCGCATGGCCATCCTGGTGGGCGGGCGCATCGTCAGCGCCGGCACGCCGGGGGCGCTCATCGAACAGCTGCAGGGCAAGGTCTGG
Source organism: Vitreoscilla sp. (assembly GCA_014378125.1). The sequence goes on from JACMOG010000592.1 coordinate 1,089, forward strand.
ACGCGCGCCGTCGAGCCCGACGAGCTGCCCGGCCTGCACAAGCAGTTCGACCTGATCTCCACGCACCTGCGCGGCGGCCGCAACGTCATCCAGGTGCTTTCCGACGTGGCGCCCGACCCGCGCTTCGAGCCGGTGGTGGCCGGCCTGGAGGAGGTCTACTTCTCCACCCTGCTCGCGCAGCGCAAGGCCCATGCCGCCGCCGGGGCCTCGGCCTCGGCTCATTGAGACGAACGGACGCCCGCCCATGTTTCGTCACATCGCCGCCTTCGAATGGCGCTTCCAGATCAAGAGCCCCGTCTTCTGGGTCGGCTGCCTGATCTTCTTCCTGATGGCGTTCGGCGCCACGGCCAGCGACAACGTGCAGATCGGCAGCATGGGCAACGTTCACAAGAACGCGCCTTATGCCATCGTGCAGGCCCTGTCGCAGCTGGGCGTGTTCTCCATCTTCGTCACCGTCGCCATGGTGGCGGGCGTGGTGGTGCGCGACGACGAGACCAACTTCGCGTCCATCATCCGCACCACCTCGGTGGACAAGGCGAGCTATCTCGGCGGCCGCTTCGTGGGCGCCTGCGCGGCCGCGCTGCTGGTGCTGGCGATGATTCCGCTGGGCGTGCTGGTGGGCTCGTTCATGCCCTGGCAGGACTTCGAGAAGATCGGCCCGTTCCTGCCGGGCGACTACGTCTACGCGCTGCTGCTGATCCAGCTGCCCACGCTGCTGATCACGTCGGCGGTGTTCTTCGCGCTGGCCACCGCCACCCGCTCGATGGCCTGGACGTACGTCGGCGCGGTCGGGCTGCTGGTGCTGTACCGCGTGGCCCGCACCATGGCCGCCAACGACCCGGCACTGCAGCACGCCACCGCGCTGTTGGATCCGTTCGGCATCAGCGCGCTGGACTACGTCACCAAGTACTGGACGGCGTCCGACCGCAACACGACGCTGCCGTCGCTCACCGGCGTGCTGCTGGCCAACCGGCTGCTGTGGACGGGCGTCGCGGTGGCGGTGTTCGGCGTGGCCTACCGCGGCTTCCGATTCACGATGCGCTTCGAGAAGCCCCCGGCCGACGTTGGCGATGCGGCCACGCCGGCCAAGGGCGGCCGCCTCAGTCGCGCGCAGAAGGCGGCGCGGGCCCACCAGGCCGAGCTCGACGGGCTGGGCCAGGCCAATCCGGCCGGCGGGCGCGAGGGGCCGGCCCCGGAGACCCGGCGCACCGCCAAGGTGGGGCCCCCCCTCCCGCCCGCC
>JACMOG010000050.1 GCA_014378125.1 Vitreoscilla sp.
ACTGGCGCCTTGCAGCGGTGCGACGACTCCGAGATCGACGAGCGCGTCGACCGCGCCACCTGCCGCACGCTCGGCGTGCGCTCCATGATCTTCGCGCCGCTGCGCCAGGGCACGACCGCCGTGGGCGTGCTCAAGGTGTTTTCGTCGGAGCCGAACGCCTTCGACGACGGCGACGTGCAGATGCTGCAGCTGATGGCCAGCGCAATCGTGGCCGCGCTCGCCAAGAAGGCCGCGCTCGACGCGCGCAACGAGGCCGAGGCGCGCCTGCGCACCAGCGAAGAGCGCATGCGCGCCTTGCTCGAGCACGCGCACGACGCCGTCATCTCCATCGACGAGCATGGCCACGTGTCGCAATGGAACCGCGCCGCCGAACGCCTGTTCGGCTGGTCGCCCATCGAGACCATCGGCCAGCCCGTGGCCGACCTCATCGTGCCGCCGGTGCTGCGCGGCGAGGTGGCCAGCCTGGTGGCGCGCTACGCCAGCGCCGAGCGCCTGGAAGACGCCCACCAGCGCGTCACGCTGCAGGCCATCGACCGCGCGGGGCGCCAGCTGTCAGTCGAGGTGAGCCTCACCGCCACGCGGGTGGCGGGCCGCTGGGAGCTCACCGCGTTCGGGCACGACGTGTCGGAGCGACGCGAATTCGAGGCCCGCCTGCGCGCCATGGCGCTCAGCGACGGCCTTACCGGGCTGGCGAATCGGCGCGGCTTCATGGAAGCCCTCGAGAAGGCCGTCTCGCGTCACGCGCGCGGGGGGCCACCGATGGCGTTGCTGTTTCTCGACCTCGACGGCTTCAAGGAGATCAACGACGTCCACGGCCACCACATCGGCGACCTGGCGTTGCAGACCTTCGCGCGCCGCCTGGAAGGCTGCGTGCGCAAGGGCGACACGGTGGCGCGGCTGGGCGGCGACGAGTTCACCGTGCTGGCCGAAGGCATCGTCACGCTGGAACAGGCCCGCGCCATCGCCGACAAGATCATCGACGCGATGAAGCCGCCGCTGGACGGCCACAAGCTGCTGCTGCGCGCGAGCATCGGCATCAGCCTGTACAAGCCGCCCGCCGACGCGACGCGTTTCCTGCGCGAGGCCGACCACGCGATGTACCACGCCAAGCACAACCACGAAGAGGTGGAGGGCGTGTCGGCGTTCATGTCCGACATCGAGTTCCTGGATTAGAGAGCCGCATGACCGACGCGCCCTGGAAACACGACGGCGTTCGCGTCGTCCCCGCCGACAGGCTCGACGCCAACACCGCGCAGACACCCGGCATGGATCGCCAGGCCGCCATCACCTTCGCCCGCACCGGCGCGCAGAAGCTGTGGGCCGGCACCGTGCACATCCACCCCAACGCCAAGACCGGCGCCCATCACCACGGGCCGCTGGAGAGCGTGATCTACGTCGTGAAGGGACGGGCGCGCATGCGCTGGGGCGAGCGCCTCGAGTTTACCGCCGAGGCCGGCCCGGGCGACTTCATCTACGTGCCGCCGTTCGTGCCGCACCAGGAGATCAACGCGAGCCCCACCGAGACGCTGGAGTGCGTGCTGGTGCGCAGCGACGGCCAGGCGATCGCGGTCAATCTCGACATCGAGCCGGCCGAGCCGCCCGAGGACGTGGCGTGGGCCGACCCCCCCCACCCGGCGCCTGGAAAGTGAGGGGTCTGGCCCCGAACGGGGCCGGACCCCTGTCCTGACGCTCACTCCGCGAAGAACTGGCCGCGTGCGGCGCTGGTGATGGCCGCCACGCAGGGATGCGTGATGCGGCGCTCGGTCGAGATCGCGTGGAACTCCTCCACCAGCTCGTC
>JACMOG010000593.1 GCA_014378125.1 Vitreoscilla sp.
CATCACCGGCACGCTGCCCACGCTGAGCCGCGACGACGCCAAGGATCTCATCGAGGCCGCGGGCGGCAAGGTGAGCGGCTCGGTGTCGAAGAAGACGAACTGGCTCGTGGCCGGCGAGGAGGCGGGCAGCAAGCTGGAGAAGGCGCAGTCGCTGGGCGTGGCCATCCTCGACGAGGCCGGGCTGCAGGCGCTGCTGGCGGCGCCGCCCGACGCGGTCGATGCCGCCGCGGGCGACGCGACCCTTTGAGCACGCGCCTGCTCGCCGCGCTGCAAAATCCGTTCACGACTCTCTTCAAGGCCTCTTCCACCATGACCGTCCGTGAAATCCTCAAGATGGGCGACCCGCGCCTGCTGCGCATCGCCAAGCCCGTCGAGCAATTCGACACGCCCGAGATGCGCGAGCTCATCGCCGACATGTTCGAGACCATGAAGCACGCCAACGGCGCCGGCCTGGCCGCGCCGCAGATCGGCGTCGACCTGCAACTGGTCATCTACGGCTACGAGAACAACGTGCGCTACCCCGAGGCGCCACCGGTGCCCAGGACGGTGCTGATCAACCCCGTCATCACGCCGCTGGACGAGGCCGAGGTGGACGGCTGGGAGGGCTGCCTGTCGGTGCCGGGCCTGCGCGGCGTGGTGCCGCGCTGGGAGCGCATCCGCTACACGGGCTTCGACGAGCTGGGCAACCCGATCGACCGCGAGGCCGACGGCTTCCACGCCCGCGAGGTGCAGCACGAGTGCGACCACCTGATCGGCCGGCTGTACCCCACGCGCATGCGCGACCTCACGCAGTTCGGCTACACCAGCGTGCTGTTTCCCGAGATGGACCCCAATGCCGACGACTGACGACGCCGCCAGAGGGGCCTGGGGAAGGGGCCTGTCCCCCGCCTCGCTGGCCCGGACCTCGCTGGCCCGGGCCTCGCCTGTCATCCTGCGCGCAGTCGCAGGATCCACGTGATGCCGCGCCGCTGGATCGCATGGCTGGTCGTCGCCCTCGCGTCCGCAAGCGTGCACGCCCAGGAAGACCCCCCGTCACGCGTCGGCCGCGTGGCCGAGCTTGCCGGCACCGTGCGCACGCTCAACGCCGAAGGCGCGTGGGCCGACGTCGTGCGCAACCAGCCGCTGTCCACCGGCGACCGCCTCACCACCGACAAGTCCAGCGGCGCGACACTGCAGTTCGGATCGACCGTGGTGCGGCTGGGCGCCGGCTCCGACCTCGTGGTGACCCAGCTCGACGACCAGCGCATCCGCTTGCGCTTCGACCACGGCCAGCTGGCCGTGCGCGTGCGTTCCGACGACATCCCCGGCGAGCTGTTCATCGACACCGACGAGGGCGCGTGGGTGCCCCATCACCCAGGCCAGTACCGCTTCGATCGCGCCGCCTCGCACCAGCTGCTGGCCGCGCAGGCGTGGAGCGGCGACATGCTGCTGGAGGCGCCCGACAGCTCGCTGCCGGTGGCCGCGCCGCAGCGCGCCGAGGTGTGGCGTGCCGGCGCGCAGCAGGCCACGCACTACCGCCTGGTGCCCGCGGTGAAGGACGCCTTCGGCGACGCCGTGCTGGCGCAGGACAAGGCCGACGACCGGCAGGCCGCCGCCAACGCCGCGGCGCAGCTGCCGCCCGAGATGACCGGCGCGGCCGACCTCGCGCGCTTCGGCGCTTGGAGCCTCGCGCCCGGCGGCGCGCACGTGTGGATCCCCGCGAAGCTGCCCGCCGGCTGGCAGCCGTTCCAGCAGGGTGCGTGGTGGTGGAGCGCGCGCTGGGGTTGGAGCTGGGTCGACGACCAGCCCTGGGGCTTCGCAGCGTCGCACTACGGGCGCTGGTCGATGCTGCGGGGGCGCTGGGCCTGGACGCCGGGGCAGTGGGGCACGACGCGTCCCGTATACGCGCCCGCCGTGGTGGGCTGGTTCGGCGGCCCCGCGCTGGCCGTCGGCGGCGCGCCCGCCACGGGGTGGGTGGCGCTCGCGCCCGACGAGTCGCTGTTTCCAGGCTATGCGGTGTCGGCCAGGTACTGGAACGCGCTGAACAACGCCAGCGTGGCGCCGGCGGCGCGGCGCGCCGTGGCCATCAACGGCCGCGCGCGCGTCGTTCCGACGGGCGCGATCGCCTACGCGAATCGCGGGGTGCCGGGCGCCGTGAGCGTGGTGGCGACGTCCGGGCTGCATCCGCAGGTGCCGGTGTCCGAGATGCCGGGCGTGCGTGGGGCGGAGCTGCGCAAGCCGGCGTTCGCGGCGCGCCTGGCGGAGGCCGTGCTCACGCCGCCCCCCGCCGCGCCGGCAGGCCGCGGTGCGCTGTCGCCCGGCGCTCCGGCAGTGGCCGTGCGCTAAGGGGTCTGGCATCTCCGCTGTACCCAGCGGCGATGCCAGGCGCCGATCGTGGACGAGCGAGTAGCGGGGCATCGGTGTCAGGCATTGCCCGCGAGTACGCGGGAGATGCCAGACACCTTCGGTCTCTTCACTTCAGTAGTGGCGTGAGCAGCGGCCAGACGTTGTCGAGAATGATCGGATGCGCCTTGGCCACTGGATGGATGCCATCGGCCTGGAACCAGTCGACCGCGTCGGGCCGGTCAGCGATGCCCTTGAAGATGAAGGGCACCAGCGCGGCGTGGTGGGCGGCGGCCACGTCGACGTACACCTGCGCGAAGTCGGCCTGGTACTTGCGGCCGAAGTTGGGCGGCACCATGATGCCGGCGATCAGCACCTTGGCGCCCGCGGCCGCGGCCAGCGAGGTCATCGCGTCGAGGTTCTTGCGCGTATCGCTCATGGGCAGTCCGCGCAGCGCGTCGTTGCCGCCCAGCTCGATGATCACCACCTTGGGATGATGCTGCCTCAGCACCTGCGGCAGGCGGGCGAGGCCGCCCGACGTGGTATCGCCGCTGATGCTGGCGTTGGCCACCGTCCAGGGCAGTTTCTGCTCGGCCACGCGCTGGCCCAGCAGCGCCACCCAGCCGCTGCCGCGGGCCAGTCCGTACTCGGCGGAGATGCTGTCGCCCACGACGACGATCTGGCGATCGCCCTCGGCCCGCGCGGGCGCGGCAAAGGCGGTGGCCAGCGCCGCCGCCACGCTCACGCTAAAGTGCAGGAACCTGCGGCGCGAAGGCCGCGCCCCGAAAAGTGAATGCATGTCTGAGCCCATCATCGTCGTCGACCGTCTCACCCGGCAGGTGAGTGACGCCACCGGAACCCTGACGATTCTCCATGACATCTCGTTCACCCTGAACGCCCGCGAGTCGGCCGCCATCGTCGGCGCCTCCGGCTCGGGCAAGAGCACGCTTCTTGGACTGCTGGCGGGGCTGGACGTTCCCACCTCCGGCAAGGTCATCATGGCCGGCAGCGACCTGTTCGCGTTGAGCGAGGACGACCGCGCCGCCGTGCGCGCCGCGCGCGTGGGCTTCGTGTTCCAGAGCTTCCAGCTGCTGGCGCACCGCACCGCGCTCGAGAACGTGATGCTGCCGCTGGAGCTCGCCGGCGCGCGTGACGCCCGCGCGCGGGCCACCGAGATGCTGGGCCGCGTGGGCCTCGGCGAGCGCCTGCAGCACTATCCGCGCGTGCTGTCCGGCGGCGAACAGCAGCGCGTGGCCCTGGCGCGCGCCTTCGTCGTGCGCCCGCAGGTGCTGCTGGCCCACGAGCCCACGGGCAGCCTCGACTTCGCCACCGGCGAGACGGTGATGCAGCTGATGTTCGACCTCAACCGCGAGATCGGCACGACGCTGGTGCTGGTGACGCACGACAAGGCGATCGCGGCGCGTTGCGACCGGCAACTGCGCATCGAGGCGGGGCGGCTGGTCGACTAGGGAAAAAGGCCTGTCGCGATCCGCGGAGGCGGCGCCCGGCGCCTGGAGCGGCCGGCGGCCTACTGAACCCGCAGTACCTCGAATCGCTGCCGGAACGGCGCGACCTGCAGCGACAC
>JACMOG010000594.1 GCA_014378125.1 Vitreoscilla sp.
GCCCCCCCCCCCGCGCCGATGGTGTAGCGGGGGTTGGGGCGGCCGAAGCAGGAGATGAACTCGCGCGCGCCCGACCGCGCGGAACGCTCGCGCATGTCGGCGCGCGTGTGGTCGTCGGCCGTGGCCGTGAGCGCCACGCGTGGCACGTTGGGAAAGCGCTCGTGCAGTTGCGCGAGCTGCAGGTAGTCTTCGCGGAAGTCGTGGCCCCACTGGCTGACGCAATGCGCCTCGTCGATGGCCACCAGGCTCAGCAGGCCGCGCTCGTCGAGCGAGGTGAGCATGGCCATGAAGCGCGGGTTGGTGACGCGCTCGGGCGCCGCGTACAGCAGCACCAGGCGGCCGCTCATCATCTCGCGCTCGATGCGCTGGGCCTCGTCGCCAGTGAGCGAGGAATTGAGATAGGCCGCGTGCACGCCCAGTTCTTCGAGCGCGCCCACCTGGTCGTGCATGAGCGCGATCAGGGGGCTGATGACCAGCGTGACGCCCAGGCCCGCGCGGTGGCGCGCGATGGCCGGCACCTGGTAGCACAGGCTCTTGCCGCCGCCGGTGGGCATCAGCACCAGCGCGTCGTCGCCGTCGGTCACCGACTGGATGATCTGCTGCTGTTCGCCGCGGAAGGCGCTGTAGCCGAACACTTCTTGCAAGATCGAGTGCAGATCCTGCCCGTTGGCGGAACGACGCCGCGAAGGATCGGCGGCGACGCGCACGGCCTCGTTGGCCTCCGACCCCGCGGGACGCGTGGTGGGCAGGGAATCGAAGTCGTAGTCGTAGTCGAGATCTGACACGGAAAAGGCCGGTGCGGGCCGCGCGGCGCAGGCCGCGGCAGGCCGTGAAAACAAGGCCTCCATGGTACAGGGCGCGGGTAAAGGCGACCGGCGCGCCGAGGTCGATTACCGCCCGATCCGGCCGATCGCCTGGCCTTGGCGAAACGACTGTCCTTGCGTCGCGTCCAGACGCACCGCGCAGCCGGCCTCGAACACCATCACGAAGTCGGACCCGCCGAACTGGAAGTAGCCCATCTCTTCGCCCTTGCGCAGCACCGCACCCACCTCGGCCGTGATCACCACCGAGGAGACCTGGGCCATGCCCACGGGCAGGCAGGCCACGAGGCCCGCTCCGGTGTCCAGCACCACCAGGCCGCGGGTCTGCAGGAATTGGTAGCCCGTCCCTTCGACCGCCTCGATGCGCCGTTCTTTGTCGCCGGTCGACTCCTCCACCTGCACGTCCAGCCAGGCGCGGCCCTGGATCACGCGGGTCTCCAGCACCGTGCCGGCCGCCGGCGCGTGCCAGCGGTGATAGTCGAACGTGCGCAGGGCGACGTGGGTGACGACCCCGCCGGCGAAGCGATCGGCATGCGGGCTCCCGGCCAGCAATTGATGCAGCGACCAGCGCAACCCCTTCAGCGCCAGGCGCGCGTCCTCCACGACGATGCCCGACTCGTCGTCGACCGCCCATTGCCCCATGAAAGCCGCGTCCGCCGGGGACACCACGACGCGCGGGTCGCACAAGGCCTCGACGGGCCGCCGCCCCGGCTTGACATGGCGCGCGAAGAACTGGTTGAACGTGAGGTAGCCGCTGGGCGGCGGCATGTAGTCGTCCCAGCGGAAGGCGGGGTTGGTGCGGAACGTGTCCACGTGGGCCGCCGAAGCCGTCGTGTCCAGCCAGGCGCCCCAGGTGCGCGCGAAGTCGACGATCCACGCCGACAGCGGCGTCAATGCCGGCTCGGCGGGCGCCGCGTCCTGCACCTTCATGTCCCAGATTTCGGCTTGCACTTCGGTTGGTTCGTTGTTCTGCCAGCTTACGC
>JACMOG010000595.1 GCA_014378125.1 Vitreoscilla sp.
GCGCCGGCTTCCCCGCCGGCCTTTCCTCCGGCCATCGGCATCGACCTCGGCGGCACCACCGACATCACGCGCGTCTGGCCGGTGGGCACCATCACCCGGCAGCATCGCCAGGACTACACCCGCGTGCTGCAGGGCACGCTGGCGCTCAGCCAGGCGCGCTTCCCGCGCGGCACGCTGTCGCCCATGCTCGACGCGCTGGCACGCGCCCCGCTGTGGGCCGCCAAGCTCGACTACGGCCACGGCACCGGCCACGGCGTGGGCTACTTCCTCAACGTGCACGAAGGCCCGCAAAGCATCAGCAAGGCCATGACCGAGGCCGCGCATGCCATGGAGCCGGGCATGATCACCTCCATCGAGCCGGGCCTCTACCGTCCCGGACAGTGGGGCATCCGCATCGAGAACCTGGTGGCCAACGTCGCCATCGGCGCCAGCGAGTTCGGCGACTTCCTCGAGTTCGAAACCCTCACGCTGTGCCCCATCGACACGCGCTGCATCGAGCCGAGCATGCTCTCGGCCACCGACGTGGCCTGGCTCAACGCGTATCACGTCACCGTGCGCGAACGCCTGCTGCCGCTGGTGGACGGCGACGCCAAGGCGTGGCTGCTGCTGCGCACCCAGCCCTTCGCGGGCTGACGAGCATTTCGCCCGACCTGCGACACTTCGGGGTTGGGCACCACACACGGAGACGACGCCATGGGCGCGCAATGGAAAGAAAAGGGCAAGGCGCTGGCCGCCGATGCCAAGGGCAAGCTGTTCGGCAAGCTGGTCAAGGACATCATGATCGCGGCGCGCAGCGGCCCCGATCCCAAGGACAACGCCCGGCTGCGCATGGTGGTGGAACAGGCGCGCAAGGTCTCGATGCCGCGTGAAACGCTGGAGCGCGCCATCAAGAAGGGCGCGGGCCTCACGGGCGAGACCATCCACTACACCAGCGTCGTCTACGAAGGCTTCGCGCCGCACCGCGTGCCGGTGGTGGTGGAGTGCCTCACCGACAACGTCAACCGCACGGCTTCCGAAGTGCGCGGACTGTTCCGCAAGGGCCAGCTCGGCACGCCGGGTTCCGTCACGTGGGACTACGACCACGTCGGCCTGGTGGAGGCCGAACCGGCCACGCCGGGCGCCGATCCCGAGAACGCCGCCATCGAGGCCGGCGCGCAGGATCTCGAGCCGGGCGACGACGAAGGCACCACGCTGTTCATCACCGACCCGGCCGATGTCGACGTCGTCAGCAAGGCGCTGCCCGACCACGGCTTCACGGTGCTCTCCGCCAAGCTGGGCTGGAAGGCCAAGAACCCGGTCGACCCGTCCACGCTCAGCGCGGAGGCGCTGGACGAAGTGCACAACTTCCTGGCCGAGATCGACCAGAACGACGATGTGCAGAACGTTTACGCGGGGCTGGGCGGCTAGAACGCTACGCTTCTTTTGAAGTGAGCGTTCAACGCTGCGCTTTAGAGTGAGAGTGGGACGCTTCGCGCGGGTCGGGTGCCCGCGCTGCGGAGCGACTGGCATGCACTTGGCTCGACTCCGCACGTGCGCCTTGAATCCGGCCTGGACGGCCGGATTCCGAGGGCGTTCGCTGAAA